>NZ_JAVXKG010000003.1:77612-159963 GCF_036647415.1 Algoriella sp. | reverse complement strand
CGCTCTACCAGCTGAGCTATTCTCGCGATTGGAGTGCAAATATATAAAATCAATCTTTAATAATCCAAATGAAATTGGAATAATTTTTCAAAAATATAGTTGCACTTCTATAATTAGTTGATAGGCATTAACATATCAGCTACTTCTTTTATTTTATCTTTCATCTTTTTACGGTGAACGATCATATCTACGAATCCTTTTTCTAATAAAAATTCAGAAGTTTGGAATCCTTCTGGTAAATCTCTACCAATAGTTTCTTTGATAACACGTGGTCCAGCGAAACCAATTAAAGCACCTGGCTCTGCCATGATAACGTCTCCAATTGATCCAAAAGATGCTGTAATTCCTCCAAAAGATGGATTTGTAAGAATTGTAATATATGGAATTTGGTTGTCTGCTAATTGAATTAATTTTGCTTCTACTTTTGCTAATTGCATCAATGATATTGCAGCTTCCATCATACGTGCTCCACCAGATTGTGTAATGATAACGTATGGTGTTTTATTTTTGATGGCATAATCTATTGCACGAGCAATTTTTTCTCCCATTACAGAACCTAAAGAGCCTCCAATAAATTTGAAATCCATACAAGAAATTGTAATGTCACGACCATGCATTTTACCTACTGCATTACGAATAGAATCGTTAAGTCCTGTTTTCTTTTTGATTTCTTTTAAACGGTCCTTGTATGGTTTTGTATCGGTCCAATTTAATGGATCTTTACTTTCTACATTTGCGTCTAATTCTGTGAATTTTCCTTCGTCGAATAAAATTTCAAAATATTCTTGAGAACCAATTTGTACGTGATGATCGTCTTCTGGACTTACATACGCATTTGCTTTTAGTTCTTCAGTTTCAATAATTTTTCCTGATGGAGTTTTATACCACAATCCTTTTTTAACGTCTTTTTTAGATTCTGTAGGAGTTGTGATATTTTTCTTGCTTCTAATAAACCAAGGCATATATTTTGTTTTTATCTGTCTAGAAATTGTCTTAAAAACGGGTTTTAAGAATTATCCTAAAGTATTAATATTATTTAAATCTTGACAAGCTTGAATTAATCTTTCTTTGAAAGATACTTCACCAGCTCTTAACCACACGCGTGGATCGTAGTATTTTTTGTTTGGAGATTCTGTACCTTCTGGATTACCAATTTGTCCTTGTAAATAAGCCGCATTTGCATCGAAATATTTACGAATTCCTTCCATAAATGCATATTGTAAATCTGTATCAATATTCATTTTGATTACTCCGTAGCTGATTGCTTCACGAATTTCTTCTAAAGTTGATCCAGATCCTCCGTGGAATACAAAATCTACAGCGTTATTAACACCATATTTTTCGTTGATGTATTTTTGAGAATTATCTAAAATTTTAGGAGTTAAAACAACATTTCCTGGTTTGTATACACCGTGTACATTACCAAATGCAGCTGCAATCCAGAAATTATCAGAAACAGATTTTAAGTTTTCGTAAACGTAAGCTACTTCTTCTGGTTGTGTGTATAATAAAGAATTATCTACATTAGAATTGTCTACACCATCTTCTTCACCACCTGTAATTCCTAATTCCATCTCCAAAGTCATTCCTACTTTAGACATTCTTTCTAGGTAACGTTTACACGTTTCTACGTTTTCTTCTAATGGTTCTTCAGATAAATCTAACATATGTGAACTAAATAAAGTTTTTCCAAACTTATTGTAGTGTTCTTCGTTAGCATCCATAATACCATCTATCCAAGGTAATAATTTTTTTGCACAATGGTCTGTGTGTAAAATTACTGTAGCACCGTAAGATTCTGCTAAAGTATGAATATGTTTTGCACCAGCAATAGCACCTTTTATAGCAGATATTTGACCTTCTGCTTTTAATCCTTTTCCTGCATTGAAAACAGCACCTCCATTAGAAAATTGTAAAATAATTGGAGAGTTTACTTCTACAGCAGCTTCCATTGCTGCATTGATCGTGTCTGAACCTATAACATTACATGCAGGTAAAGCATATTGATTTGCTTTTGCATCGTTTATAATGTCTTGAACTAATGAACCGGTTGCAACACCGGCAGGAAATTTTCTGCTCATTATGTTAGTTTTTTGTGAAACAAATATAGATGTTTTTTTAGAAAGGATAATTAATTCCGAAGTGGATTCTTGGTTTTAGGATATTAAAATTATTAAATTGCCAACGATCTCCTAATTCGTAAGAAGGATCATAAATTTTGTAACCTAAATCAAATCTTACAATTGCGAATGTCCCAATATGATAACGGAAACCAAGTCCAGATCCAATTCCGAATTCTTTATAAAAGTCTTTAAATTTAAATAAAGTTTCGGGACGATCTTTGTTTATTCCCCAAATATTACCAGCATCAATAAAATATGCGCCTTCTAAACTTCCGAATAAACTGAAACGAAATTCGGTATTGAATAATAATTTTAAACTTTCAAATTCTAAACTCTGATTTTTAGAATTGATACGTGGTTTACTTCCAGGCCCTAGTGTTAATGGTGCCCAACCACGTACATCGTTCGCTCCTCCAGCCGAATAACTACGAACAAAAGGCGCTGTACTAGAATTACCGTAAGGTTGCACAATACCAAATAAAAATCGTCCTGCAATACTGGATTTTGAGTCTAACTTCCATTTACGACGAACGTCTAAATCAAATTTAACAAATTGAGAATATGGTATTCCAAATATTAAACCTGTTTCTTTATCATTTGTATCTTCTGCATGATTAAAACCAAAAGCTTTATCTAATGTTCTTAATAAGTTTCCCGCTAATTCTATTCGTGCTTGTATAAACCACGGATTATTTTTTGGACGAAAAGAGTTTTCTTCGTTGAATGTGAATTGATAAATAAACGAGTTAATAACCACGTTTTGTGAAATATTTGCTTTACGATAAAGCATGTTTTCAAATTCGACATATAATCTTGCATCTTCTCCAGTTAATGAACTCTGAAATCCTTTGTCAATTTCTATTGCGCTTGTAAGTTCATCATCTGTCACATAAATAGGTGCATTTGGATTATATTTATAATACAAATCCTTGATTAGGTTTTTTGTATCATCATCTTTTTCAAAAACTTCGTAATAGCGATCTTTTTTACGATTATTTACAAATTCTGTATTGAAAATAGAAACTTTATGCTGAAATTCTGAACTAGAAATATCCATATCAAAACCAAAACCATAGGTTGTTTTATCTAAACCTACATTTTTTTGTGTACTTGCATTTGTTCTAATGGCTGACTCAGCAACAAAACGTTTCGGTAAAATATTATCTAAATTAATAGGTGTTAATAAGTACGGAAATTTAAGTTTTGTTTCGATTGCAATTTCATAAGCATTCAAGAAATTTTTGTTTTGAGAAAAATCTTTATCAACAGAACCTAAAGTACCTTTTAGGGTTGTTTCTAAATTTTCTCCACCTCCAAATAAATTTCGAGAAGTTAAACTCAAACCGGGCGAAATAGCAAAATTCATATAACGAGATGCATAACTTTCGATAAAAAGGCTCAAGTCATATTTCTTTTTAGGCGTAAAAAAAACATTTACATCTAAAATAGAATCTCTTTTAGAAATATCGAAACGATGTACATTTACATTATCTTTTTTATAAATATTACGTTTTGTTTGTATTTCTTGACGACGTCTGTATAATTGATTTGGTGTTATAACAAAAGCGTCAGTATAATATTGCGGGCGATATTGCGGCTCGTTTTTATAGAAAACATTGTAATTTTTATACTCTTTTTTGATCAATAGATTTTCGTCTTTTACTTCATCAGCGGAACGCGCATCAGCATAAATATTAATTTTCCCAAAACGATATTGCGTAAAAGGAGTAATACTATCTGTTTTTAGAGAATCTTGTATGTATTTGTCGATATACATTGATATGTCTAAGCGTTTGTCACTTTTTGTTGTGTCAGCTTCAAAGTATAAATCTTCGCCAGTATCGTTAAAATCATAATAACCACGATTTTTTAATAAATCAACAACACGATCACGTTCTTCTTCAAACTTATCAAAATCATATTGATTTCCTTCGTGTAAAGTAGTTTGTTTACCAATTGGCGAATTTAAATATTCTTCTATTTTAGCGTCAGAAATTTTCTGAGTAAATGTTTCAATATAAGAAGGATCTCCTAATTTTATATCATAAATGGTTTCGGCTTTCTTTGTAAGTGAATCTTTTTTGTAAGAAACTTTAACTTTCGAATCAAAATAACCTTTATCATGAAATAATCGATTCAAATTTTTTGCAGAAAATTCAGATTGTTTTTCATCTAACAAAATTGGTGCTTCACCTTGGTTGTAAAACGTACGATTTAACCAAAGATTATTTCCCGCATATTCGCTCAAATTATTTTTAATCAATAAGCTATCCAGTAATTTCTGGTTACGTTGAGAAGCATCAATACGGTAATATTCCTGGAAAGTTTCATCAAACTTAGCAGGTGACCAATTGTAAACCCATTGCCAAACCGGAAAAAAGAGTAAAAACTTTGATGCAGGTTTTTGTTTTACATAATTACTAAGATCTTTGTTGATAATAGCTGTCTTTTTTTTGATGCTATTATCCTCTTTATCAAACTCGAATTTGTTTTTTACAAACAAATATTCTCCCTCAGGAACTTTTTTAGTTGTACTACAGCTATAAAAAAGTAATCCTAAGCAAGAGATAAGTGCTATATTTGTTGTAATTTTTTTTTGCATAAATATGTTATCAAATAACGTTATTAAGATAATAACTTCTTTAGGTTCTAAAAAATATAGACAAAAATATAATATGTTTGTCGTAGAAGGTGTTAAAAATATTGGTGAAGTTATAAAAAGTTCGATAAAGATTAAAGAATTATTTATAACAGAAGATTTTTGGCCAGACGAAACACATATTAAAAAAACGTTTATAGAGGAAAAAGACCTTAAAAAAATAAGTTTTTTAACTACACCAAATGTAGGTTTAGCACTTTGTGAATTACCAAATTATGATGAAAACATTGATTTGAGTGGATTGACAATTGCTTTGGATGATATTAGAGATCCTGGGAATTTAGGTACAATTATTCGTTTAGCCGATTGGTTTGGCGTAGCGCATATAATGTGTACAAAAGAATCTGTGGATATGTACAATCCAAAAGTAATTATGTCGACAATGGGATCTTTTACACGTGTAAAAGTGCATTATATTGATCTAGAAAAATATTTGAAAGATTATAAAGGTCACATTTTTGGAACTTTTATGGAAGGAGAATCAATTTACGAACAAACTTTACCACAAGAAGGTATTTTAGTGATGGGAAATGAAGCAAACGGAATTTCTAAACCGATAGAAGATTTAACGACCAATAAACTAAGTATTCCTTTTTTTGGAACAAATGGTTCTACCGAAAGTTTGAATGTAGCTGTTGCAACAAGTGTTATTTTGGGCGAATTTAAATCTCAATTAGCGCATAAATCATAAAAAAAACATAATATTTAGATTCCTTTGACCAATTTTTAAATAAATCTTTAATTTAGTACAAACAAACAGAAAGATCATAAAAAAATAGATGAAGTATATAGCGATTGTTGCTGCTTCTGCATTACTTTTTTTAGGAAGTTGTAGCAAGAAGGATGTTAACAAAGAAGAGGAAAGAAAAAAGGATCCAAATGCCTTAAAATATGATTCGTTAGATTGGAAAGTAGATTTTAAACCCATGAAATCTTCTCCCGAAGAGATTAATGGATATAAAAATAGATTAGCTACTTTTTACAAAGATTTTTGGGTTGATGGAAAAGTGAGTGGAGGATTTTTGGTTGCTAAAAATGGAGAAATAATTTTTGAAGGCTATCAAGGAATGGCAGATGAACGTCACCAGCGTTCTATTACAGCAGAAACTCCGATTCATATAGCTTCAATTTCAAAAGTTTTTACTTCTATGGCTATCTTAAAATTGGTCGAGAAGAATAAACTAAAATTAGATCAAAAAGTAAACACAATTTTAGAAGGTTTTCCCTACGAAGATATTACGGTTAGACATTTATTAAGTCACCGAAGTGGTTTGCCAAATTATGCAAACGTTTTGTGGAATAATAAAAAGGTGATGATGAATCGTGAAAAACCTATTTCTAACCAAGATGTTTTGGATATTTTTAGAGAATTTGATGTAAAACAAATTCGTGCTACAGACAAAGGATTTTATTATTCGAACACCAATTTTGCATTTTTAGCATTAATTATCGAAAAAATAATGAAAATGGATTATCCAAAGGCTATGAAATATATGGTTTTTGATCCATTAGAAATGAAAAATACGTTTGTTTTTGATTATGATCGTGACAAAGATTCGGTAGCGCGTTCATATAAATACAATGGATATGAATGGGCTTGGGATGATTTTGATAGAACCTATGGTGATAAAAATATTTATTCTACGCCACGTGATTTATTTAAGCTAGATGTAGCAATGTATTCGGATGATTTTTTACCTAAAAAAATAAAGAAAGAAGCTTTTCAAGGATATAGTTACGAACAAAAAGGTTTTAAAAATTATGGACTTGGAATGCGATTGTTAGAATATGATAATGGAAATAAATTATTGTATCACAATGGTTGGTGGCATGGTAATAATACTGTTTTTGTACACGATGTTAAAAATCAATTTACGGTAATTGCATTGGGTAACAAACAGAATAAAAATATATATAGTGCCTTTAGATTGGCTGGACTTACGGGAGCTTATCCATTAAAAGTACCTTCTAAAGATTCGTTGAGATTACATCAATAGAAAAAAAATAGTTCGCATGTAGCGAAAGTAAAGTATAAAAAATGCCTCTGTAAATAACAGAGGCATTTTTTATATGAATGTTTTGTTTAATTTTTAATATCCATAATATCTCGTAAAACATTTCCGAAAATATTAAATCCAAGTACTAATAACATAATAGCTAAACCTGGTAAAATAGCCAAATGTTGTTTGCCTAAAATAATATGACTGTAATGTTCTTTTATAATATTTCCCCAAGATGGAGTGGGAGGTTGAGCTCCAATACCAAGGAAACTAAGACCGCTTTCTACCAAAATTGCTGAAGCAAAATTAGCCGCAGATATTACAATAATTGGCGCTACAACATTGGGTAATATTTGATTGAAAATGATTCGCATATCCGAAAAACCTAAGGCTTTTGCTGCTTCTACAAATTCTTTTTCGCGGTAAGATAAGAATTGACCACGAACAACACGTGCTACTTCTACCCACATTGTTAGTCCAACTGCTATAAATATTTGCCAAAATCCTTTTCCAATTGCTAACGTAATTGCAATAACTAGAAGTAGCGTAGGAATAGACCACACAACATTTATTAACCACATAATAACATCATCTACTTTTCCTTTGTAATAACCTGCTATTGCGCCTAAAGTTACGCCAACTATTAAGGAGATGAAAACAGCAATAAAGCCAATTAAAAAAGAAATTCTTGTTCCGATGATTAATCGCGAATAAAAATCACGACCATAAGTATCTGTTCCTAAAAGATAGGTTTTGGTATAGATAAACTTAGATTCAATATCAGTTGGATTGATGTTGTATTTTGTCCAAGCAGAAATATTAACTTTTATAGGTTCACCACTTAATCCATTGCCTAAATAAGGTACATATTCTACCTCATTTTTATTGATTTTGTAAGCTGTAATACTAATTTGTTCTGAATCGATTTTCTTTCCAAAAAAATAATCTACAAAGTGTAATTTATCTTCATAGTTAGGAAGAGGAATCTCGATTGTTTTTTGCTGATAACCGATAGGTGCGTATGCAATAGCCAAATCTTGTCTGTTTGCATTCTCAGTTTTATCGGCCGCAAAAAGATAAGAAAAGATAGAAATAAGTCCAGCTAATATGATTACACTAAAAGAAAGAACACCAAGGGTGTTCTTTCTTAATTTTTTAAATATTATTTGAGAAAATGAACCGTTTTCTTGCTTCATTATTTTATGTCTCTTAAAACGTTAACCGCTTCGTTTAAGTAAAAATCGCGTTGTAAACCTTTGAACCAGTTTTGACGTTTTGCTTTTAAAACGGTATCGTTTTTAATTGCTGCTTGATCATTTTGATTCATTGTAAATTTGAATGTGTTTTTGTATTTGTCTAACGCTTCAAATTTTTTCACTTTATCTTCACGTGTTTTTCTATAAGCTCTGTAATCAACCAAGTTTAATGGAATTTCTTTTACATCTTCCATAGATTTTACAAATTTGAAACTTTCGTTCATCAAATTTAACTGCGCATTGTTTGCTAAACGTGTTTTACTATTTGCTTTTATTTGCTCTAAATTAAGTGCAGTTGGCCATTTTGCAATAACCAATGGTTTTATTTGATCCCAGTTTAATGCTTCTGGACGAGAACCTTCATTAATATCTTCTAATGTATATTGATCATTTAAGGCAATGTCTGATTGCACACCTTTTAATTGTGTAGAACCTCCATTTACACGGTAAAATTTCTGAATTGTTAACTTGATTGCTCCTAATTCATCGCTTCCAGTATTACGGTCTAATGGTAAAATTGTTTGTACAGTTCCCTTTCCAAATGTTTGTGGAGAACCAACAATAACTGCACGACCATAATCTTGCATTGCTGCTGCAAAAATTTCTGATGCAGACGCTGATAATTCATTTACCATAACGACTAATGGACCGTCATAAGAAATAGAATTGTCTTTGTCTTCGTGTATTTTTAACATACCATCACTACGTCTAACTTGTACAATAGGACCTTGGTTAATAAATAAACCACTAATCTTTACAACTTCTTCTAAAGATCCACCACCATTGTTACGAACGTCAAAAATAAGACCTTTTATGTTTTCTTTTTTCAGTACTTCAATCTCTTTTTTGATATCATCGGTAGGATAACGTCCACCTTCTTTCCCCATTGGAGTATAGAATTCTGGTAAATAAATAATTCCGTATTTATCACCTTTTTCATCTGTAATAACAGACGAACGTGCAAAAACTTCATCATACTCAATTACATCACGAATCAAAGAAATTTGTTGTTGCGAACCATCTTTTTTCTTTACTGTTAATACAACTTCAGTTCCTTTTTTACCACGAATCAAACGAATTGCATCGTTTAGTAACATACCAACAATATTCTTAGGTTCGTCTTTTTTACCTTGTGCAACTTTAATGATTTGATCACCAACTTCCAATTTTCCGTTTTTCCAAGCTGGTCCACCAATTACTAACTCTGCAATTGTTGCGTATCCTTTTTTGTCTTGTAATTTTGCTCCAATTCCTTCCATTTGTCCAGACATTTCGAAGTCGAAATCTTCTTTTCCTGTTGGAGAAAAATAAGAGGTGTGTGGATCATATTGTTCAGAAATAGAATTGATGTAAATTGAAAAATAATTTTCGCGTTTTGTTTGTTTAATTCTTCTGAAATAATCAGAAATTAAATCTTTTACTTCTTCACGCGCCATTTTTTCTACTTCAGCAAAAGGCGTATCCTTTGTAATTTTCTTTTTGTCTTTGTCTGCCAAAGGATCTACTTCAGCTTTTAAAGAGTTCGCATCAATAGAATCTTTCTTTTCGCCTTTCAACTCATCTTGCATGGATACAATTTCCAATAATACATTGTATTTAATGTATTTTCTCCATAACTCTTTCGCGCCAGCTTTATCTTTTGCGTATTTAGAAGTTTTATAATCTATATTATAATTTTCTTTTTGGTTATAATCAAATGGTTTTGACAAAGCTTCCATTGAGTATTTTTCAGCTTCTGCAATTCGTTTATAAATTGTGTCAGCTGTAGAATTATAGAATTTTAAATCTTCATTTTTATAAAAATCATCTAAATTGTGATAATCTTTTTTGAATAAATCATAATCAGATTGTAATAAAAATCTTTTTCCAGGATCGATGTATTCGATGTATTTATTGAATACATTTTCCGAAAATTTATCATCAATTGTTGCTGGTTTATAATGAAGATAGGTTAAAGTATTTCGCGTATTTTTTACGATTAGCTTTTCTTTGTCATCATTAGAATCTAACATCGGTTTACAAAAGCAGAAAGCCAGTAAACTCATCGATAGAAACGATAGTAAAACATATGTTTTTTTAATTAACATATAGCGTTGTTCTTATATAAATTAATAATTTACGAGTCCCCCAAATATAAATAAAAAAGAAATTAGTTGGAAGTTTTTTACATTTGTAAAATAGAATAATAAAAGTAACAATAAAATATGGAAAGACCGCTAATATTAGTGACAAATGATGATGGTGTTACTGCGCCAGGAATCAGAGCTTTGGTCGAGATGGCGAAAGAATTTGGAGATGTTTATGTTGTAGCACCAGATAGCCCACAAAGTGGTATGGGGCATGCTGTAACATTAAATTCGACTTTGTTTTGTGATAAAATAGAGTTGGATGAAGAGATAAATGAGTATGCTTGCTCGGGAACGCCTGTGGATTGTGTAAAACTTGCTGTTTCGCAGATTTTGCCAAGAAAACCAGATTTGTGTATTTCAGGAATCAATCATGGATCAAATTCATCGGTAAATGTAATTTACTCAGGAACTATGTCTGCTGCTGTTGAGGCAGGAATTGAAGGAATACCAGCTATTGGTTTTTCGCTTTGCGATTTTTCTTTTAATGCAGATTTTAAATCTGGAGAAAAATTTATTAAGAAAATTATCGCAGAAGTTTTAGAGCATAGTTTACCAAAAGGTGTTGTATTGAATGTGAATATTCCGAAGTTGAAAGAATTTGAAATTAAGGGTATAAAAGTTTGTCGTCAAGCTGATGCTAAATGGGAAGAAAAGTTTGATAAACGTGAAGATCCTCGTGGTAGAACATATTTCTGGATGAGTGGAGAATTTAAGAATCTTGACAAAGGTGAGGATACTGATGAACGTGCTTTAGCTGACGGTTATGTTTCTGTTGTGCCAGTTCGTTATGATTTGACGGCTCATCATTTTTTACCAGATTTAAGAAATTGGGATTTATAGATTTGTCATTCTGAGTTTGTCGAAGAATCTATGAAGCTGAAATAAATTCAGCTTGACATGATTTGTTATTCTGAACTATTGAGAAATTAGAAAAATTTAAGAACAATAAAAAAGGACTTCAATTGAAGTCCTTTTTTATTGTTGAATTATTTGAAAAAATTATTTTACTGAATTTTTTTCTGCATTACGGTAGAAAGTCTCTTTTTGATCATTTCCTAATGCTTTGTGTGCTTGAATTAAATTACGAATAACCAAACGGTTTGAAGGGTCTAATTCGTACATTTTTTCTAAATAAGGTACAGCTTCTGTAAATAATGCTTTACGCTTTGTTTCAGTTGCTGTATATAAATCTTTTTCCTTTTTAGAAGTTCCTAAGTTATTGTTCATAACTTCAACATAATCTTTATCTTTTTTCAAGATAGCTAAAACTAAATTGTTGTAAGATTCAATATGTTTTGGATTTAATTCAATCGCTTTTTTAAATAAGCTTTTTGCTTCTTCGGTTTTAGTTTCATCATCCAAATATAAAACACCTAAATTATAGTAATTTTGAGCATTATTTGGATCAATCTTAATACTTTCTTCTATGCGTTGACGCATTTTATCACCATTTCCAGAAACTTGGTAAATACCTGTTGCAATGTTGTTAATATCAACATCTTTCGGGTATTTAGCTGTTGCTTCTTCTACAATTGCATCATATTTTTTACCATTGTACAAACCATTTAATGCCAAAACATACATATCTCGGTTATAATCTTTGGTTTGATTGGCAGATTTACCTGTAAATCCTTTTGCAGCTAATTCTTTTATAATTGCTAAAGATTTGTCATATTCTGTTGCGTTATAATAACAAATTGCTGCTTGGTATTTGTAAATTTCTTCTTTTGTACCTAGCGCTTCAACTAAATTATAAACATTTAAGAATTTTACAGCTGCTTCCGAATATTGTTTTGCATCCATTGCTTTGTTAGCTGCATCTAATTCTTTGTTAGCTAAATTAGAAACCTCAGATTGCAATAAAAAACCATATTTCGGTTGTAAAACAACTTCTTTTGCTTTAGCATAATTTTTACCAGCTGTTGCTTTGTCTAAATCTGCTTGTGAGTAATAAAATTCGTCTTGTTTTGTGTCTTTATTTTTTATTTGCCAAGCTTTGCCATTTTCGTATTTTGATAATTTTGCTAAATCTTGACTAGCTTTTGATACATCTCCTTTTACTAAATTTTCTTTAGCAGATTTGTTATATTTTTCTGCTAAAACAGTAGGGTCTGTTGTTAATTCTTCTGTATTTGTTTGTGCAAATGATGTTGACATTGCCAAAACTAAACCTAAGCTAAATAATAATTTCTTCATTTGATTATTCATTATTTGGATCCTCAGCAGGCGTTTCTTCTGCTTGAGTTTCGTTTGTATCGTCTGAATTTTCTACTACAATTGGATTTCCGTCTTCGTCAAGTTCTACTTCGTCTTCTAACTCTTCTTCAACTTCAACTTTTGCAATTGCAGCGATTTCGTCGTTCTTTTTCAAGTTAATTAAACGTACACCTTGCGTTGCACGTCCCATTACACGAATTTCATCTAAACCAGTTCTGATTGCTACACCAGATTTGTTGATAATCATTAAATCATCTTCATCTGTTACAGCTTCTATCGCAATTAGTTTTCCTGTTTTTTCTGTAATGTTCAAAGTTGTTACACCTTTTCCACCACGGTTTGTTTCACGATAATCTTCTATAGATGAACGTTTTCCGTATCCTTGTTCAGAAACAACCAAAACAGTTTGTTTTTCCATATCAGAAACAACGACCATACCAATTACTTCATTATCTGGTGCGTCACCTAAGTTGATTCCTCTAACTCCAGATGCTGTACGACCCATTGGACGAACTTTTTCATCTTCAAAACGAATAGCTTTACCATAACGAGAAGCAATCATAATTTGAGATTTACCATCTGTTAATAATGCTTCTAATAAAACATCGCCTTCGCGAACTGTAATTGCATTAATTCCGTTTGAACGTGGGCGAGAGTAAGCTTCTAAAGATGTTTTCTTGATGATACCATTTTTAGTTACCATAATTACGTAATTATTATTTACGTATTCTTCGTCCATTAAATCGTGTGTACGGATATAAGCTTTTACTTTATCATCTGGTTCGATATTAATTAAATTCTGAATTGCTCTACCTTTTGATGTTTTAGATCCTTCTGGAATTTCGAATACACGCATCCAGAAACATTTTCCTTTTTCGGTAAAGAATAACATGTATTGGTGGTTTGATGCAGAAACCATGTATTCTAGGAAATCTTCGTCACGTGTAGTTGCTGCTTTGTTACCAACACCTCCACGAGATTGTTTGCGGTATTCAGAAAGTGGTGTACGTTTAATGTAACCCATGTGAGAAATTGTTAAAACAACTTTTTCATCAGGAATTAAATCTTCCATATTAAGATCACCTCCAGCATAATTAATATCTGTACGACGATCATCACCATATTTTCTACGAATTTCGATTAATTCATCTTTGATAATTTGCATACGTAAATCTTCGTTTGCTAAAATATCATTCAAATGATTAATCATTTTCATAATTTCTTCGTATTCTTCGCGGATTTTATCAATTTCAAGACCTGTTAATGTACGTAGACGTAAATCTAAAATAGCACGAGCTTGTATTTCTGATAATTCGAAAGCAGACATCAATTCGTTACGAGCTTCTTCTGGAGTTGCAGCGCCACGAATAATTCTGATTGCACGGTCTAAGTCATCTTGAGTTCCGATTACTTTCATGTAACCTTCTAAGATATGTGCTCTTTCTTGTGCTTTTCTTAGTTCGTATTCAGCACGACGAATAACAACTTCGTGTCTGTGTTCTACGAAATAATGAATTAAATCTTTTAGATTTAATTGCTCAGGTCTTCCTTTTACTAATGCAATGTTATTTACACTAAAAGAAGATTGTAATTGAGTAAATTTATATAATTTGTTAAGTACTACATTAGGAACAGCATCCATTTTTAGTACATAAACGATACGCATACCTTTACGGTCAGATTCATCACGAATCTCAGAAATACCATCTAATTTACCATCTTTCACCAACTCTGCAGTTTTTGCAATCATGTCGGCTTTATTTACTTGGTAAGGAATTTCTGTTGCGATGATACAATCACGACCATGTACTTCTTCAAAATTTGTTTTAGCACGTAAAACAACACGTCCACGTCCAGTTTCGAAAGCTTGTTTTACACCATCGTAGCCATAGATTGTTCCTCCTGTAGGAAAATCAGGCGCTTTGATGTGTTGCATAAGTTCGTCAATCGTAATATCACGGTTTTCTACGTATGCAATTGTACCGTCAATTACTTCTGTTAGGTTATGTGGCGCCATATTAGTTGCCATACCAACAGCAATACCCGAAGCACCATTTACTAAAAGTGTCGGAATTTTTGTTGGCATAACTGTTGGTTCTTGAATTGTATCATCAAAATTGAATTGATAATCAACAGTTTCTTTATCTAAATCAGCTAATATTTCGTCTGAGATTTTTTGAAGTTTTGCTTCGGTATAACGCATTGCAGCAGGTGGATCACCATCTACAGAACCGTAGTTACCTTGACCGTCTACAAGCATATAACGTAAAGACCATGGTTGCGCCATACGCACCATTGCGTCGTATACCGAACTATCTCCGTGTGGGTGGAATTTACCTAAAACCTCTCCAACGATACGAGCAGATTTTTTATAAGAACGGTTAGAAAATACACCTAATTCATACATTCCGAATAATACTCTACGGTGTACAGGTTTTAAACCATCGCGCACATCTGGAAGCGCACGAGATACGATTACCGACATCGAATAATCGATATACGCGGATTTCATTTCATCCTCAATATTAATTGGGATTAGTTTTTCTCCTTCAGTCATATTGTTTTGATATATAAGGTGGCTAAGATACAAAAATTAACCATAAAAGAATGTGACGAAATCAAGTTATTTGATGTTTTGTGAAAGTTTTAAGGTTTTATTTTTAATTTTTGATTAGATTGATAAAATTTAGATTTAAAATAAGAATTGTTAATAAAATTTATAAGTTATTGTTTTAAATTTTTATTGCTAAACAAAAAAATGTTTTTATATTTGCACTTCGAAAATTACAAATTGTAGAACGGACACGGTTTATCTATTAATTCATATTTTTTGTAATTTTCAATTTGATTTTTGAATTAATAATATTAACTGTATATTTACAACCCATTCGAGTAATGGATTAGAACTTAGTAAAGATGAGTAAAAGAACATTTCAACCAAGTAACAGAAAGAAAAGAAACAAACACGGTTTCCGTGAGCGTATGGCTTCTAAAAACGGACGCAAAATTTTAGCGGCTCGTAGAAAAAAAGGAAGAGCAGCAGTATCTATTAGTGACGTAAGAGCTAAAAGATAATCTTTTCAAATCATAAAAAATAAGCTTGAGAGTATTTCTTTCAAGCTTTTTTTTTACATTTGTCTCAAAGACTTTAGAAAGTATGGAATCTAATAATGTAATTGAACTTAGTCAATCTTCAATATTTCAACGAAATCACTTGGTTTTATCAGACGTTAATTTTACGCTTAACGAAGGTGAATTTGTTTACCTAATTGGTAAAACAGGAAGTGGAAAAAGTAGTTTATTGAAAGTGCTTTATGGTGATTTACCTTTGCAAACTGGTCAAGGTAAAGTTGTAGGTGTTGATTTGAAAACACTAAAAACAAGTAAAATACCTGATTTGAGAAGACATTTAGGAATTGTTTTTCAAGATTTTCAATTATTAACAGATCGTACAGTAGAACAAAATTTGACGTTTGTTCTGAAAGCAACAGGCTGGAAAGATAAAGTAGCAATTGAAAATAGAATAAATGAAGTTTTAGATTCAGTAGGTATGTTGTCTAAAAAGAAGATGATGCCTTTCCGTCTTTCTGGTGGAGAGCAACAACGTGTGTCTATTGCACGTGCACTTCTTAATCATCCTGAGCTTATTTTGGCCGATGAGCCTACAGGAAACTTAGATCCAGAAACATCTAATGATATTATGGATTTGTTATTATCGGTTTCTAAAGAAAATAATTGTGCAGTTGTAATGGCAACACACGATTATGAGATAATTCGTCGTTATCCTGCGCGTAAAGTACGTTGTGAGGACGGAAAATTATTTGAAGTTGTAGAAGCAATTACAGAATAAAATTATTTAAAACAATATATTTTAAAAGAAAGAGTTTACATTTATGTAGACTCTTTTTTTATTTTTAAACAATTCGTATGATTTCAATTTTAGTTCCTGTCTATAACTGGAATATTAGAGATTTAGCTGAGGAGTTAAATCGTCAGATTTCTGAGTTGGAAACTGAGATAGAAGTTATTTTTTATGATGATTTTTCATCAAATAAATCTTTGGTTGAATGTAATCAATCAATAATTAATCAGTTTGGATTTACGTATTATATTTCAGATGAAAATAAAGGAATTGCAGATGCACTTAATTTTTTGTTTACTCTAGCGAAATATGATTGGTTAATTTACTTAGATGCGGACGTTTTACCTGTAAAAGAGTTTTTTTTAAAAGAATATTTGCAGTTAACAAGAAATAAAAAAGAGGTTTTTTGTGGTGGACTTTTGTATCAAGATGAAGAACCATCTGAGGGAATTTTACGTTGGAAATATGGACGAAAATACGAAGTTCAGGCTACAGAAGAAGCGAATGAAAATCCGTATCTAAACTTTAAAACATGTAATTTTCTAATTCATAAATCGGTATTGCAAAAAAATAAATTTAAATCAGACAAAAAATTATATGGTGGTATAGATACACTTTTTGGTTTAAGTTTAAAAAATATTGATGTTAACGTCCTTTTTATAGAAAATAGAGTTTATCACCTAGGATTAGAGAGTAATAAATGTTTTTTGAATAAGACAAATTTAGCAATTGAGAGTATGATTAGATTGTATGAAAATCAAGATAATATTATAGATAATACTCGATTGGTTGAATTTTATTTAAAATTAAAAAAATATAAATTGGTTTATTTATTTAGGATTCTATTCAAAAAAATAAGACCTTTTATGTATAGAAATTTAATTTCTAATAATCCATCTATCAACATTTTTCAAATTTATAAATTAGACTTGCTTTTGAGTAAAATGAATCACAAATAATAAATTTAATAATAGAAATTTTCTTAAATTTATATGAATTAACACTAAAATATGAACCGAACTGAGTATGCAAATATAATTCTACACCGGATTTCTGATAAAAAAGAAGAAATAAAAAAACAGTATAATAGTAGTAAAAATGAAATCGGATATTTCTGGATTGATGATTTATTGCCAGAGGATTTAGCTTTGGAAATAAGTCAAGTTTTTCCAAAAAAGGAAGACATGGTTTTGAAAAAAAGTTTGAAAGAAGATAAATATATTGCTGTTCAAATGAATCAATATCATTCTGATTTAGAGGAAATCATTTATGCCTTTCAAGACGAGCGAATTGTGTATTTGATTGCAGAAATTTGCGAAATAAAGCAACCAATTCCAGATACATCTCTTTATGCAGGAGGATTGTCTATGATGGGGAATAGCCAATTTTTACAGCCACATTTGGATAATTCGCACGATGCAAAAAGAGAATTGTGGCGAGTTTTGAATTTATTGTACTATGTAACACCAAATTGGAAAGAAGAATATGGTGGGAATTTAGAGATATGGCCAAATGGTCTGAAAAATGATCAAATAACCATTTTTAGTAAATTTAATCGATTAGCTGTTATGGCTACACATAACAATTCGTTGCACTCGGTTTCGCCAGTTGTGTATGACGGATTTAGAAAATGTGTTTCGAATTATTATTTTTCGAAAGAACCATTAAGAAAAACAGATACTTTTCATGTAACCTCGTTTAGAGGACGTCCTGAACAAAAAGTTTTAGATCAATTTTTACAAGTTGATAATGCGCTACGAATGGGAGTGCGTAAGATTTTTAAGAAAGGAATTGTCGAAAATTCACATATTTATAAAAAATAAAAAAAAATAGATTAGTTTTTGCTAATCTATTTTTTTATCTGTTCGAAAATAGTTTTTAATTTATTTTCTTCATTTTCCCAACAAAGCTCTTTTGCAGCTTCTTGTAAATTTGTTTTATACGCTTTTTTTCCTTCGTTTAAGATTTCTTGTAATTTTTCTGCAATATGTTTTGGGTTGTGATTATCAATCACTTTTCCTACTTTATATTCTTCTATTGTTTTTTTTATTTCAGGAAGATTTGTTCCTAAAATTGGAATACCAGCCTGCATAAAGTCAAATAATTTATTCGGTAGAGCATAACGATAGCTTAGACCTAGATCTTCTTCCATACTCATTCCTATTTCGGCTAAAGGTGTAATAGTTTTTAAAGTTTTTGGGGGAATATTTCCTAAAAAATGGATGCGATTGGTCAAATTTAAATCTCTCACCATTTGTTCGTATTCTGTTTTTTTAGGCCCATCGCCAGCAATCCAAAATTGACAATTATCGATATGTAAAAAAGCTTCTATCATTTTATCGATTCCTCGACTCATGTTGATTGCGCCTTGATACATTACAATTTTTTCGTTAGTTGGATTTGGAGGTAGATGAAAGAAAATAAAATCTTGTTTATCGTTTAATTTTGTTTGGTTGGGAACATTTCTAATCACAGCCGGATTAGCGCCATATTCTTTTTTGAACCAATTTGCATATCCATCGCTTACGGTATAAAAGTGCTTGACTTTCGGAATTAAAAATCTTTCTAAGGTTTTCCAAACTTTTTTTGTTTTTGGACGATTGTTTAAAGAAGGCAACTCCGAAAAAATTTCATGACTATCAAAAACCAAAGGCAAACGATATAGTTTACTTACCAAATAAAAAGGTAATAAACTGTCTAAATCATTGGCTAATAAAATAGTTTTTTTGTCTGATTTTTTTAATAATGTAAAAAATAATTTAAAATTAAATTCAGCATACATTTTTGCAGAAGATTGATTTTTCATGTCAATAAAATGCGTTTTGTATGGTTTATTCAAATTTGGTTTTCCACGTAAAGTTGTCCCAATTAATTCGACATCATATCCAAAACTTATTAAAGAATGGCAAACTTTATCAAGTCGTTGATCTGTTTCAATGTTATTTATAACAGCAGATAGAATTTTCAATTTCAGTATGTTTTATTATTTTCCAGGTTTGAAAGCAATATAATAAGCTTGTACTAAAAATAAAATAGCATTTGGTATAAGAACTGGCCAAGCATCGTACATCCATGCATAAATTACAAAACATACACAACCAATTGCATTGATAACTCTAATGGTTGTAATCTTTGAAAAAAAGAATGCTAATACGATAAATACTGATGCCAAGTAACCAAAAATATCGGCTACATTGATGTTAGATAAAAAATCCATAAAACGATAAATAAGAATGATAAAGTATAGGCAAAATTATGAAAAATAAGTCGATAACTTTGCTTAAATTTGCAAGATGATAGAAACTTTATCAAACATAAAACACAAAGATTCGTCAAACTTCTTTTTACTTGCTGGTCCATGTGCCATCGAGAGTGAAGATATGGCGTTGAGAATTGCGGAACGTGTAATTACTATTACAGATAAATTGGAGATTCCTTATATTTTTAAAGGATCATTCAAAAAAGCAAATCGTTCTCGTATTGATAGTTTTACAGGAATTGGAGATGAAAAAGCATTAAAAATTATCCAGAAAATTGGAGAAACTTTTGATGTACCTACAACTACTGATATCCACGAGCCTTTTCATGCAGAAATGGCAGCGGCTTATGTTGATGTTTTACAAATTCCTGCATTTTTAGTTCGTCAAACAGACTTAGTTGTTGCAGCAGCAAAAACGGGTAAACATGTGACACTAAAAAAAGGACAATTTCTTTCGCCAGAAGCAATGAAATTTCCAGTAGAAAAAGTTACAGATTCTGGTAACAGTAATGTTGCAATTATAGAGCGTGGTACAATGCTAGGTTATGGAGATTTGGTGGTAGACTATCGTGGAATTCCTGTGATGCAAAATTATGCACCAGTTATTTTAGATGTTACACACTCACTTCAGCAGCCAAATCAGGCTTCAGGTGTTACTGGAGGTAAACCAGAGTTAATAGAAACAATTGCCAAAGCAGGTATTGTAGTAGGAGCTAATGGTTTGTTTATAGAAACGCATCCAGATCCTAAGAATGCAAAAAGTGATGGAGCAAATATGTTACAATTAGACTTGTTAGAAGGTTTGTTAACAAAATTGGTTAGAGTTCGTCAATCAATTCTATAATAAGATTTTAAAATAATTTATTAAATAATACTTAATCAAATGGTTAAGTATTTTTAATTTTTTAGATATGAATAATTTAATTCAGAAATACAATATTCCAGGACCTCGTTATACAAGTTATCCAACTGTACCTTTTTGGGACAATGATAATTTCACAAAACAAGGTTGGATAGAAACTTTTCAACGATCTTTCGATGAAAGTAATGAAGCAGAAGGAATATCAATTTACATACATTTACCATTTTGTGAGGCTTTATGTACATTTTGTGCATGTAACAAACGTATTACGAAACAACATTCAGTAGAAGTTCCGTACATCGATACAGTGCTAAAAGAATGGAAATTATATGTAGATTTGTTTTCTACTCGTCCCAAAATCAAAGAAATACATTTGGGAGGAGGAACACCAACATTTTTTTCGCCAGAAAATCTGAAGAAATTAATAGATGGAATTTTTGAATATGCGGATATTGCCGAAGGACATGAATTTAGTTTAGAAGGTCATCCAAATAATACAACAAAAGAGCATCTACAAGTTTTATTTGATTTAGGTTTTAGACGAATTTCGTACGGTGTACAAGATTATGATCTTAAAGTACAAAAAGCGATAAATCGTGTTCAACCTTTCGAGAATGTGAAGCAAGCAACGGAAGAAGCGCGCGAAATTGGATTTACATCTGTTTCTCACGATTTAATTTTCGGACTTCCACATCAAACGATGGAAGGAATGACGGAAACAATTAATTTGACAAAACAATTAAATCCAGATCGTATTTCTTTCTATAGCTATGCGCATGTGCCGTGGATAAAAGGTGTTGGTCAACGTGGTTTTCACGACGAAGATTTACCATCGCCAGAATTGAAACGTGCTTTGTACGAAGAAGGAAAGCAAATGTTCGAGGATATGGGTTATTTCGAAGTAGGAATGGACCATTTTGCTTTAGAGCAAGACTCAATGTATCAATCAATGAAAAATGATACGTTGCACCGTAATTTTATGGGGTATTCTTCTTCTAAAACACAATTAATGGTTGGTTTGGGAGTTTCGTCTATCAGTGATTCTTGGTACAGTTTTGCTCAAAATGAGAAGACGGTAGAAGAATACGAAAAATCAATAAACAACGGAGAATTATCAGTTTTCAAAGGACATATTTTATCAGAAGAAGATTTAATTATGCGTCGTCATATATTAAATTTGATGTGTAATTTACAAACATCTTGGGCAGACGAAAATGCTAAAATAAACGATGTAGATCGTATAAAAGCAATGTTACAAGGTATGGTGAATGACGGTTTGATAGAGTTTGTTCAAGATGGATTAATCGTAAAAGAAGAAGGTCGTCCATTCGTAAGAAATGTTTGTATGCCATTCGATAAGAGAATGATAGATAATGAACCCGAAACACGAATATTCTCAATGACAATCTAATTAATTTTAGATAAATTTGCGAATCTTTATTAAAAAAAGTATATATTTGAATATCTCACAATAATGAAAGAAATAGAAATCCACGGTAAAAAATTTATACCGTACATCGCGTTTGAAGAAATAGAACATGCTATCAAAAACATGGCAAACGAAGTTTACGAAGAATACAAAGACGAAAGACCAATTTTTATCGGTGTATTAAACGGAGTTGTAATGTTTTTCAGCGATTTCTTAAAACAATACCAAGGAGAATGCGAAATTTCTTTCTTGAAATTAAAATCTTACGAAGGTACCGAGTCTACAGGAAAAGTTGAAATTGAGATGGATATCCCAATGAATATCGAAGGTCGTCACGTAATTATTTTAGAAGATATTGTAGATACAGGAAATACATTAGTAGAATTACACCGTATTTTACAAGAAAAAAAGGTGAAATCTCTTAAAGTTGCAACATTGTTGTTCAAACCAGAAGCTTACAAAAAAGACTTAAAAGTAGATTTAGTTGGAATTTCTATTCCAGATAAATTTGTAGTAGGTTACGGGTTAGATTTCGATGGTTTAGGAAGAAATTTACCAGATATTTATCAAATAAAACATTAAAAATAAAATGCTAAACATTGTATTGTTCGGACCTCCTGGCAGTGGTAAAGGAACGCAAGCTAAATTCTTAGAAGAAAAATACCAAACTCCTCAAATTTCAACGGGCGATTTATTTCGTTTCAACTTGAAAAACGAAACTGAGTTAGGAGCATTGGTGAAATCTTATATGGACAAAGGGCAATTGGTTCCTGATGAGGTAACAACAAATATGCTTGTTGATCATTTAGAAAACAATCCAAATCCGCAAGGTTATATCTTTGATGGTTATCCTCGTACAACTTCTCAGGCAGAGGCTTTAGATAGAATTTTGACAGATAAATATGATAGCGAAGTTACGATAACTTTAGCTCTTGTTGTAGATGACGAAATTTTAGTTCAACGTTTATTAGAGCGTGGAAAAACATCTGGTCGTGCTGATGATGTAGACGAAACAATTATTCGTGATCGTATCACAGAATATTATACAAAAACTGCAATTGTAGCGGAACACTACAAAGCGCAAGGAAAATGGGTTGAAATAGATGGAGTAGGTACTATAGAAGATATTACTGAAAAATTGAACGCAGCAATCAAAGAAGTTTTATAAGAACTACTTTTACATATTACAGAAAAGGATTCTCAATTGAGAATCCTTTTTTTATTTTGATAATAGTGATGTTATTCCTTCATTTTGAAATAAAATTTGACCAATTTTTAAATCAGACCAACCATCTTTTAACTTATAAGTAAAGATTGGTTTATTGTTTTCTATTCGACTTTCTATATAGAAATTTCCAGTTTTATTTTCCTTAATTTCATTAAGATTATTTAATAAATGTAAATGAGTTGAAATTAAAAAATAAGATGCATTATAAGTCAACAATCCTTTTATAGTTTCAGAACTTATCGCAATAGCATCTTCAATATTTGTACCTTTAAAAAGTTCATCAAAAATTACAAAACAACGTTTTCCTTCATGATATTTTTCTAAAACTTTTTTCAATGATATAATTTCATTCATAAAATGACTATAACCACTTTTTAAATCATCTTGATGATTTATTGAAATCGAGAAATAATCAAAAAACGGAAAATTAGCTTCTTTCGCAGGAACAGCAATCCCGAGATGACCTAAATAAATACTTATAAAAATGCTTTTCAAAAAAGTAGATTTCCCAGACATATTTGGTCCCGTCAAAAGAATTACATTTTTATCAAAAAAAACATCGTTAGATACAGGCTTTTCCAGAAGTGGATGATAGACATCTTTTATCGAAATATCATGATCTATAAATGATGGAAATGTAAATTTATTAAATATACAACCTTGTGATATAGAGAAATACGCTTCAGATTTTAAAAGAATATCATAAAATTTCTGAAACTCATTTTTCTTAGATTTTATTTTTTTTGAAAGAGAAATAATGTCTTTAATCTTATAATTATTCAATGATTTATAATAATCAATTTCGAAAAATGAGATAAAATCAATCATATAATCTAAGTCTTTAACATAAGAAGTAGGGAAATCAGTTTTATTTATTTTCTTTAGAAATGAATTTAAAATTTTTTCAAAAAGTGAAGTAAATTGAATTATTTTTGATTGTATTTCTTGTTTTACTTTTGAGAAAATGATTAAATCAAGTTTAGAAATATCTAATTCATCATAAGAAGCTTGTGTCAAGAAATTATGTACTTGATGAAAATAAATTTTAGAATAAGTATAATTTTCTAAGTTCGATTCATTTTTTATAAAACCCTTTATAATAATTTGTCGAGCGTATATTTCTTCTTTATTTTTTAAG
Organism: Algoriella sp.; assembly: GCF_036647415.1. NCBI lineage: Bacteria > Pseudomonadati > Bacteroidota > Flavobacteriia > Flavobacteriales > Weeksellaceae > Algoriella > Algoriella sp. The sequence continues at coordinate 135,801 of NZ_JAVXKG010000003.1, read as the reverse complement.
GTGAAATTTAGTAAATCAAACAATTTATATTTAGAAATATCATTTAAACAATAATCAAATAAAGGAAAAATCTCTTTCTTTAAATTTAAATCATTGATATTATTACTCATTTTAATTTAGGATTTTATTTATCCTTAAAAATAAGAAAAAGTTATATTCAAAACAAAGGATTCTCACAACGAGAATCCTTTGTTTATTTTTCAACCTGAATTTATTTTAGATTTTTATAATTTGAAATTATGATTAATTTATAAAATTTGAAATTGATTTTTCCCATTCGTTAGAAAAATGATTTAAATAGTTTTCATGTCCAGCTGATTCAAATATCTTTAATTTTTTGTTTTTTGAATTAATATTTTTGAAAATATTATCAATCTCAATTCTTTTTACATTCTTATCTTTTGCTCCGTACATCAGAAGAACAGGTTGAGTAATGTTTTTAGAATATTCTTCTGGATTATGGTTAAAAGCCCAAAAACCATTTATTGTACCACCCCAAAAAGTTAATAAATAAGAAAGTGGAAAAGTAGGAACATTCATATTCTCAAATCTATTTTCTACAGTTTGTTGCATTGTAGCGAAAGGACATTCAATTATTACTTTTTTAGGATTTAGTTTAAATTCAGAAATAGCTTTCATAATTGAAACTGCTCCCATAGAATTACCATAAAGTATGATATTATGGTTACTTTTTAAGGCATAATTATATACTGTAGCCACATTATTTGCTTCTAAATAACCAATTGTAGTTTGATATCCTTCCGAATTTCCACAACCCATAAAATCTGTTAAAATAGTAGAATATCCCATTTTATTAAAAAATTCTGCATTTTTAATAAGTGAAGATTTTTCTGATGAATAACCATGAAATAGTAAAACAATTCCTTTAGAATTTGGAATAATATTTTCCCAAATTTCTATTTCTACATTACTTTGTAGTTTCTTGGAAACTGTATTGGTCGGTATTTCTCCAATATATTTAGGCTTCGGATTATTAACGCCAAAAATTAACGTATTAATTTTCTCTAATGTATTTAATTTACTTGGTGATTGAGTTTTGTTAGAGCTTTCTTCTTTTTGAAAATGAGTAAATTTATATGAATGAAATAATGAAATAATATTCATGAAAATGAAACAAATTATTAAACTATAAATTAAAAATTTGATTGTTTTTTTTATTAATGATACTTTTTTCATTAGATTGTTTGTAACTAATTCATTTATATAAAAGTAAACGAAAACTAATCGTAAATATTTTATTTAGTTCTCAACCAATTCCTTACAAATATCTTTCACAATACGTGGACCTTCGTAGATAAAACCTGTATAAACCTGTAATAAACTTGCACCAGCTTCCAGTTTTTCTTTCGCATCTTCGGCAGAATGTATTCCGCCAACACCAATAATAGGAAAAGCTTTGTTTGATTTTTCTGAAATATAACGAATCACTTCTGTAGAGCGATTTTTAAGTGGTTTTCCCGAAACGCCACCTGCTTCTTTTATTAGTTCAGGATCAGAAATTAATCCATCTCTCGAAATAGTTGTATTTGTAGCAATAACTCCCGAAATTTTAGATTCTGTCACAATATCAATAATATCATCTAATTGAGAATCGGTTAAATCTGGTGCTATTTTAAGTAAAATTGGCTTAGGATTTTCGTTTTGATTATTATATTGTTGCAAATAATTCAGAATATACAACAAGGGTTCTTTTTCTTGTAAATCGCGTAGTCCAGGCGTGTTTGGCGAACTTACATTTACCACAAAATAATCAACATAATCAAACAACGCATTGAAACATTTGATATAATCATCAACAGCATCTTCGTTTGGAGTCAATTTATTTTTACCAATATTTCCACCAATTATGTATTGATCACGATTTTTTAATTCTTTTAGTTTAGAAACTGCAAAATCAACACCTTTATTATTAAAACCCATTCGATTAATAATTGCTTCATCGTCAACCAAACGAAACATTCGTGGCGCATCATTTCCTGGTTGAGGTTTTGGTGTTACAGTTCCAATTTCAATAAATCCAAATCCGAAGTGGTTCAATTCTTCAATATATTCGGCATTTTTATCGAAACCTGCGGCTAAACCAATCGGATTTTTGAATTTAATTCCGAAAACTTCTCGCTCTAAACTTGGGTGATTATATTGATAAAATTTGTCCAATAATTTTCCAACTCCAGGAAAAGCCGCATAATTTTGTAAGTTGCGTGTCACAAAATGATGTGCTTCTTCGGGCTGTAATTGAAAAAGAATGTTTTTGATTTGTTTGTACATGCTGCAAAATTAAGAATATCCAATTAATATTCGAATTAACCAGCGAACTGTTTTAAATTATTTCGAAAGATTTTGATTATTAGCGATTAGATTTTAATATAAACTTTAGAAATCGTACTTTTGCAGACTATTTATATAAAAAAGAAAAAATTATGCAATCAAATTTTGTTGACTACGTAAAAATCAATTGTAGAGCCGGACACGGTGGTGCGGGTTCAGCAAGTTTGCATCGCGAAAAATATATCGATAAAGGAGGTCCAGATGGTGGTGATGGTGGTCGTGGTGGTAATATTACGATTGTTGGTAATTCTAACTTTTGGACTTTATTAGAATTTCGTTTTAAAAGACATTTCCGTGCAAAAAATGGTGGTCGTGGTGGTAAATCACGTTCTACTGGTGCAGACGGAGAAGATATTATTTTGGATGTTCCGATTGGTGTTATTGCCAGAGATGAAGAAGGAAACATTATTGGAGAAATTACGGAAGATGGTCAAGCATTGATTATCGCAAAAGGAGGAAAAGGAGGTTTAGGAAACTGGAATTTTCGTTCTGCAACACGTCAAACTCCTCGTTATGCACAACCAGGTTTAGATGGTGATGAGTTACAAGTAACATTAGAGTTAAAAATATTAGCCGATGTAGGTTTAGTAGGTTTTCCGAATGCTGGGAAATCAACTTTATTATCTGCTGTTTCTGCTGCAAAACCAAAAATCGCAGATTATGCGTTTACAACGCTTACGCCTAACTTAGGAATTGTAGAATATCGTAATCATAAGTCATTTGTAATGGCGGATATTCCTGGAATTATAGAAGGTGCTGCCGAAGGAAAAGGTCTTGGACATCGTTTCTTACGTCATATTGAACGTAATTCTACATTATTATTCTTAATTCCTGCAGATGCGGAAGATTACGGAAAAGAATATGATATTTTGTTGAATGAGTTAACGAAATTTAATCCAGAATTGTTGGATAAAGACCGTGTTTTAGCAATTTCTAAATCAGATATGTTAGATGATGAATTAAAAGCTGAAATTTTAGCACAATTACCAACAGATATTATTACAACTTTTATTTCGTCTATCACAGGAGAAGGAATCACAGAATTGAAAGATATTTTGTGGGATAAGTTACATGAATAATTAACTATTAAAGATAAAATAAATGTTTGGAAATTTTGGAGACATCATGGGAATGATGGGGAAAATTGGTTCAATTAAAGATAAATTCTCTGATTTGAAAAATGATTTGGAAGGAGAAGTTTTTACAACGACATCTAACGATGGAAAAGTGAAAATTACGATGTCTAAATTAGCTACAGTAAAAGATATTGAATTAGCTGAAGGTATGGATAAAGAAGAAATTGAAGATTTGTTGGTAATGACGTTAAACAAAGCCTTAGAGCAAGTAAAAACCGAAGCCATAGATCGTGCAAAGAAAACAGCACAAGAAAATTTACCTAATATTCCTGGATTACCTTTCTAATCACTTAGAAAATATAAAACAATAAAAATCCCTGAAAGTAAACTTTCAGGGATTTTTTCTTGTATCAAAAATAATTATTTACTTGATGATTAATTTAGATGTTGATTGTCCTTCGTCAGAAGATACTTTTACAACATAAACACCAGCAGGTAATTTTGTGTCAATTTGTTTTTTGAAATTACCAGAAGCATTTTCAGAAGAAGTGTAAACAGTTCTTCCATTCAAATCGATAATTTCTACACTAACTTTACCAGATGTTTTTTGCTCTATTGTAAAACTTCCGTTTGATGGATTAGGATAGATTAAAGATTTTTTTGCGTCTAATTCTTTTGTAGCTAAAGTTCCTGTCGAGAATTTTTTAACTGCTAAATAGACATTGTCTACAGCTTCTATCATAATATAACCATTTGTTACATCTTTTGCATTTGCAGGTAAAGCAAAGTTTGCAGTTCCTGTATTGTCTACAACACCCAATTCTTCGAAAGTACTACCATTATCCCAAGAGATAGATACTTTTACTTTAGCAGTATTTACAGGCGCTATATTAGTATTTGCAACATTCCAAGTTACATCAAAATTAGATGCATTAAGCATTAACTTATTGTCTGTATCATTTGGTGTATTTACAATAAATGGACCAGCAGCATTAGAAGCTATAATTTTTACAGATGCAGTATTTGTTTGAGGACCTTGAGGATTATAATCTCTTGCTGTTACAGTAAAATCATAATTTCTTGCAACAGATGTTACCGATTCCCAAACCGAATTTCCTGTACCTGTATGTAATAGTTTATTTGTTAAGATAGCACTAAATTTAGGAAAATATCTATATGTTTCTTTAACTGGTGCAAAAGATCTAAAGTTTGGACCAACTGTTTTGGTTTGTTTTACTCTACTATTACCATCTTCAGTAGTAGAATTTCCTGAATTGTTTTGTTCCCATGTTGTTAAAAAAGCATCATTTTCTGCATCAGTAATTTTTGCATCTAATTTAAAAGCTGTTGAAATAGGAATAGTATAACTAGTTTTTACTAATTCAATTTTTGGAGGTGTATTTAAAATAGGTTTTTGAATACCACACGTTTTATTTTTTAGATTATTCTGAACTTGTAAAATACTTCTATATGTAAAATAATCATCAGAATTTGATTGTACATTATATGCTGTGATTCCTGCATATCCCATGATTGTAGATCCACTTCCTGGTTCTACGTTAACTCCAGTTCCTTCGTAAATATGAGAATAAGTATGGTTTGCACCAATTTGATGTCCTATTTCATGTGCAACATAATCAATGTCGAATTTATCTCCAGATGGAATACCATTCGAAGGAGAAGTCATACCACTTCCTTTTCCATCAGGAAAATCTGTGTCACAAATACATCCAATACATCCTGCATTACCACCGCCTCCACTAGAACCAAAGAAGTGTCCTATATCATATTTTGCTTCACCAAAACTATTTGTCAGGTAAGATTGTAGTTCTACTTGCCAAGTTGATAAGTAGTATGGAGCACCACCATAAGTAGGGTCGTCACTCATTCCTTTTGAGGGAGCCGAATATGGATCTGTAGTAGAATCGGTAAAAATCAAATCATTCGTATCATCTACAAGCTGAAAGTTAAGCGCCATATCTTTTTCAAAAACACCATTTACACGTGTCATTGTATTTGTCATAGCAGCTAAAGCTTTTTCCTTTGTACCTCCAAAATAAGCAGTGTATTCACCAGGGACAGAAAGTGCTAAACGATATGTTCTAAATACTTTATCATTTGCTTTATTAGCTATATTTACAGACTCATCATTTGTTTGATGTTTAGATATCAACTCGTTTGTAGAGCAAACAAAGTTACTACTTGCTTTACTAGAGCTATGTACTTCATAAAAAGTATTACCATTTACATCATGAGAGTCTATAAAATCAGAATTTCCATCATTTCTAAAAATAGAAGAACTAAATCCTAATGGAGTTACACTAAATCTTAAGTATACAGAAGGATCTTCTAAATTTTTACCAACGTAAGATTTGATATTAGGATATTTCTCCTGTAATTTAGGTGATAAAATTGAAGCTTCCCATACCATGAATTTTTGAATATTTCCGTCAGAAGTAGGAATATCAATAACAGCTCCAGTTTGACTACTTGTACTAGAAGGTGCTGATGCTAATTTATTTTTTAAATTAGTAGCATCCATAGAATAGACTTTAGAATTATTAAATTCTGAGTTGGAGTTTTTGCTTTTTAAAATATTATTTGAAACTTGTGTCCAATTTTGAGCATTTGCAGAATTGAAAAAAGTTAAAACTGATAATGTGAATAAAAATTTTTTCATTAAAAAAGGGTTAATTATATTTGGGTTATATAGAATAATTATAAAATTAATATTTTTTTATGAAACTTAACATATTATTATCATGCTTTTTAATTTTAACTGCATGTCAAAAAAATAATTATTTAGAGAATGAAAAAGATTCTCTATCTAAGATAGAAAGAACAGAATCGTCTAGAAGGGGAAGTTACACGATTGGACTAAATAAGGATGTTATTTATTTAATCCAACATGAGAATGACACGTTAAATAAACGAAATGTTAAAAACGAATGGAGAGAAATTAATAATTTGATGAATGGAATTTCTTTTAATAAAATTGAAGAAATAAAATCTCCAAGTCAATCTTTTATGCGTGATGGAGCAGCCGCAACTTCTATCAAATTTGATACAAAGGACTCTATATTTTCTACAAACAAATATGATAAAGGAAATCCGGCAACAGATTTAAAGAAATTAGATGATTATTTGACTAAATTATCCGAATCATTGTCAAAATAATCTTCATTATCTTTTTCATTCAAAGCGTTGAGATATTCAGCTTTTTCACGCTCTTGTTCTAGATAAGTATTCCATAATTGTTCTTCGCGAGGATCATAATAATTTTCTTGATCCCATTTAGGACTTTCTTTTTGTGGACCAATTTTTCTGAATAAATAAGCGAAAAAAGCACCAGTTATAAACCCGCTTAAATGTCCTTCCCAAGAAATAGAATTATTTCCAACTTCGGATTTTAATTGTGGTAAAATTTCTTGTGGAACCATGCCCCAAATCATTCCGCCATATAAAACAATTATAATCAAAGAAACAGCCATTAAACCTCGTTCTTTACGAATAACTCCACTGAAAAATATAAAGGAAGCCAATAAATATACAATTGTACTTGCGCCGATATGACAACTTACATGATCGTCTAAAAAAGGAGGATTTCCGATAATCCAAAGTAAAATTCCAGAAATTATCCACCCAAAGAAAATAACATAATATGCTAATCTATCGTATAATAACAAAGCTAAAAAGCTAAGAAAAGCCAAAGGAAAAGTATTACTCAAAATATGTTTCCAACCAGAATGAAAAAGAGGAGAAAAAAGAATTCCTTTTAGTCCGACAAATGTTCGCGGAATAACACCATAACACCCACTTGTTTCGTATCCATTTATCTGAAACAGAAAAATAATCCACATAGGAATTAGAAGTAATACAGGAATTACAAGAGTTTTTTTAGGAAATGGATAATTCATAAAAGTGATTTGTAAAATCCTTTTCAATCTTTATTCCCTTTCAAAAAATATGACAAATATGGTTAAATTACGACTTATAGCGCGCCATAATTTCTTTTGCAAGTAACCTCCAATCTGTCCATTTTATACCATTTTTGTTATTTTGAACCGCAATTTTATGTTGATAATTCAAATGCTTAAGTACTTCTTTGTAGGCTTTTAACAAATTATAACTTGGGTCGTAAATATGTGTAGCTTCAGAATTTGCACCGTTAATTTCGAGTATGACAAAATTTCCGTTCTGAAAATTTTCTAAATTTTTTGCTTTTAAATCAATTCTTCCATAAAAAAAGCCATCTATGTTTTTAGCAATTTTATCAATTGTTTTTTCAAGTTGAATTGTTTTTAAATGACTTCCATCCAAAAAAATTGTACCACGACTATGGTTTCCAATTGGTTCTATTAATTTTTGTTCGCCATTTGCTAAAATCAGAAAAAGATGGGTTTTATAACGTTCAAACAAATAATCTTTACGGTAAAATGCACGTAAATTTTGATTGATTAATTCTTTGAAAGTTGATTTTCCATCGCCAGTAAATGTTAAAAATTCTTTTGTTGTAATTGAGATAATTTTTCCATTTTTTTCATTCGGTAATCTGACATAAAAAACACCAAATTCAAATTTAGAATTGAAGTATTCTTGTAAAATTAATTCGCGATTATTTTGTAGAATATACGTTTCCCAATCGCTTTTATTTCTGATTAATTCTACGCCAATTCCACGTTCTCCAATATTTGGTTTTGCAATAAAAGGAAAATCAAATGGAATTTTTTGCGAAGTAAATTCTTCAAAGAAAACTGTTTTTGGTTTATACTTTTCTTCAATTTGATTAAGAAGATCAATCTTAGGATAATTCATAAAACCACCCCATTTTATACCTGGGTTTACTGCACAAAAATAAGCAGGAGCACCAGCACGAAATATTTTGTAAATATACCAAGGCGTTAATGGTCCATAAAATAGCCAAAACGACCAAAATTCATATCGTGTCCACTTTGTTATTTTTGGATTCATTTGTTATTTTGAGGATTTTTTAATGAATATTTATTTGCGTCATCTTCAGAAAACATAATAGTCAAATGGTCTGCCCAATAATAAGGATTTCCATTTTCTCTCAATTCTAGTGTAGAAATCCATATATTTTCTCCTTCAAAATTAATTTCCCAAGTCAAAGGCAAACGAATATGTGTTTTTCTTCCTATTGGAATTAAATAATTAAAAACCTTTTGCAAAGATTGACTTTCACTTTCATCCCAGTAAACTTTTATTGCAGAAATAGTTTTTCCAATTATATTTTTCCAATTAATATTATCAGAAACTTGAATTAGTTTATATCCCTCTTTTGTTTCTAATTCAAAGATTTCAATAAAACCAATTCCATAACTTTCGAATTCATTATCCCAAAAAAGTTGAATAAGTTTTCCGTTTGAAAATTTCATAATGACATTCATGTCAATCGAATGAATTATTTTAGAAAATTCCCAATATTTCTTATTTTCCTCGTAATTAATTTCTTCATAAAAAATCGCTTCAATTTTTTGTCCAATAAAAGTTGAAATAATTCTGTTATGATAGTTTACTTCTTTTGTTATTTTAGAATTCATTTTTCTTGTTTTTGAAAATGAAGAGTAGAGGATGCAATACCAAAATTTGTAGGGATTTTAACGGTAGGAAAAGTTGTTGTTAGAGCAATTTTAAGAATAGCAAAATGATGAATACTATGATCAAAACAATACATCAACTCACGTTGATTTGTAGATTCGATAAGAAAAGAATCGTTGTAATAATTTTGTTTTAGTTTGATTTTTTTAGTCAAATCCAACTGTGAAATTTTATCATTTAAGTGATTAATAATATTCAAACTTTCAATAACAGAAGTTTCCCATAAATAGTTGCGATTACGCTCATCATAACAAACACAATTATTTTGTTGTGCTTCTATAAAACAGTAATAAAACTCAATAATATGTCGAAAATGTTGACCAATTGTTCCATTCGAAATAATTTTCAATTCTTTTTGATACATTTCATCATCAAATTGTAAAAGAATCGATTTTATTTCGCTAAAAGAATGTGCTATTGTTTTTTGAATACTCATAAATCTATGCAAAGATAAATTTTTACATTTGAAGTAAATTGAAAAATGAGATGTGTATAATCAGTTTTTATAGAAAGAAAGATCAATTTATTTTAACGCACAACAGAGATGAGGAAATAAATCGTAATTCTTCAAAAGAAATTATAGAACAAAAACGATTTAATAAAACCTATTTTTCACCTGTTGATGAGCGTGCAAAAGGAACATGGATTTTTTATTCGGAAGAATTTATTGCGTGTATTCTGAATGGTGGAGAAGAAAAACCAATTCATTTTAAAGAACATTATAAAGAAAGTAGAGGAATTATTTTATTAGATATATTAAAGTATAATTCTGTAAAAGAATATATTGAGACTGAAAATTTGTCAGACATTGCACCTTTTACAATTTTTGTATTTGAAAGAAAAAATAAAAATGCGTACCTTTTGTATTGGAACGAAAATGAATTGAAGATAGATGATGTTTCTAATCAAGAAATAGTAACATGGTGTTCGTCGACACTTTATTCGACTTCGCGTAGGAGAGAAGTTGATGGTATTTTTAAGTTGAATAAAGATTTAGAAACGACACAAATTCTGGAGTTACACGATTCATTAAAAATGAATAAAGGAGATATATACGACTTTTTAGCAACAACATCTATTTCTCAAATCATTGCGAATCATTCAAAAATTGATATGAAATATTGTCAGTTATTTTAGATTTAGTAGACAATAATTGTATATTTTTAGGAATCATTAAATCAATACTTACAAAGGCATAATTTATGCTAGTATAAATCAGAATAATTATATTTGTTAAAGACAGCTTAAATAAATGAACGATAACTTCTCACAACAAGTAAAGGACGTTATTTCTTATAGTAAGGAAGAAGCGTTGAGATTAGGCCATGACCAAATAGGAACGGAACACCTTCTGTTGGGAATTATTCGCGACGGTGAAGGTAAAGCAATTTCAGTCTTAGAGGCATTGAATGTAGATTTAGACGAAATGCGTCAAAAAATTGAAAACCTAAATCCTCCAAAAGAAACAGATGGTAATAGTATAAAGAATTTGAGTTTGACAAAACAAGCTGAAAGAGCGTTGAAAACAACATTTCTAGAAGCAAAATTGTTTAAAAGTCCAACTGTAAATACAATTCATCTTTTATTATGTATTCTTCGTAATGAAAACGATCCGATTACAAAATTGATGAATAAACTTGATATTGATTATAATACAGTAAAAGAGGAATTTAAATTTCAATTTCAAGACGAAGAGATTCAATCGCCGCGTGCAGAGAATCCTTCTTTTGATGGAGGAGATTCTGATAATGATTTTGAACGTGCATCAACAAGTAAAACAACGTCAAAAAGTAAAACACCAGTTTTAGATAACTTTGGACGAGATTTAACGGCAGCTGCACAAGAAGGAAAATTAGATCCAGTGGTTGGACGTGAAAAAGAAATTGAGCGCGTGTCGCAAATTTTATCACGTCGTAAAAAGAACAATCCATTGTTAATTGGAGAACCAGGAGTAGGTAAATCTGCAATTGCAGAAGGTTTGGCATTACGTATTATACAACGTAAAGTTTCGCGTGTATTGTTTAATAAACGTGTTGTAACTTTAGATTTAGCATCTTTGGTTGCAGGAACTAAATACCGCGGTCAATTTGAAGAACGTATGAAAGCCATCATGAATGAATTAGAGAAAAATGATGACATTATTCTTTTTATTGATGAGTTACATACAATTGTTGGAGCAGGAGGAGCTACAGGCTCGTTAGACGCTTCAAACATGTTCAAACCAGCATTAGCTCGTGGAGAATTACAATGTATTGGTGCAACAACATTAGACGAATATCGTCAGTACATCGAGAAAGATGGTGCTTTGGTACGTCGTTTTCAAAATGTAATGGTTGAACCAACATCACCAGAAGAAACATTACAGATTTTACATAATATAAAGGATAAGTACGAAGCGCATCACAATGTAAATTATACAGATGAGGCATTACAAGCTTGTGTTAGTTTAACAACACGTTATATTACAGATCGTTTTTTACCAGACAAAGCAATTGATGCTTTAGATGAAGCAGGTTCTCGTGTGCATATCAAGAATATAAAAGTTCCACAAGAAATTTTAGATCTTGAAGAAAAACTAGAAGAAGTTCGCGAAGAAAAAACAAAAGTTGTAAAATCACAGAAATACGAAGAAGCTGCTCGTTTACGCGATTCGGAAAAGCAAATTGAAAGTGATTTGAAACGCGCACAGGCACAATGGATGCAAGAATCAAAAGAAAATCGTGAAACGGTTACAGATGAAAATGTTGCAGAAGTTGTATCGTTAATGAGTGGTGTTCCTGTACATCGTGTTGCAGAAAAAGAATTGAAAAAATTAGCTCAAATGAATGAGTTAATGAAAGGAAAAGTAATTGGTCAAGACGAAGCTGTTAATAAAGTTGTAAAAGCTATTCAACGTAATCGTGCTGGATTAAAAGATCCAAACAAACCAATTGGTTCATTTATTTTCTTAGGAACAACAGGTGTTGGTAAGACACAATTAGCAAAAGTATTAGCAAAAGAGATTTTTGATTCTAATGATGCATTAATCAGAATTGATATGTCTGAGTATATGGAGAAATTTGCCGTTTCTCGTTTAGTTGGAGCACCTCCGGGCTACGTTGGTTACGAAGAAGGTGGACAATTAACAGAAGCTGTACGTCGTAAACCTTATGCAGTTATTTTGCTTGATGAGATAGAAAAAGCACATCCAGATGTTTTTAATATTTTATTACAAATTTTAGATGATGGACATGTAACAGACAGTTTAGGACGTAAAGTTGATTTCCGTAATACGATTATCATTTTAACATCTAACATCGGAACACGTCAATTGAAAGAGTTTGGAGATGGTGTTGGTTTTGGTACTTCAGCTAAAAAAGATACAGCTGATGAACGTGCAAAATCTACAATAGAAACAGCACTAAAACGTGCTTTTGCTCCAGAATTTCTAAATCGTATTGATGATATTATTTTCTTTAATTCATTATCAAAAGAAAATATCATGTCGATTATTGATATTGAATTGGCTAGTTTATTTGAACGATTAACTGCGCTTAATTATCATTTAGAATTAACTACAGAAGCAAAAGATTTTATTGCTGATAAAGGTTTTGATAAAGAATATGGTGCTCGTCCACTAAAACGTGCGATCCAAAAATATATCGAAGATCCGATGGCAGAAGAAATCATTAATGCAGAAATTAGCGAAGGAGATCATTTGTTATTAGAACTAAATGAAGCAAAAGATGGTGTTAAAATCTCTGTAAAAGAGAAAACACAAGAAGAAAAATCAGAATAATAACATTCTAAGTTTTTATATAAGAAAGTCTTAAATATTTTATTTAAGGCTTTTTTTTATTTGGCTAGTTTTGCTGTACATTTGTGCCAGCAAGCCACTTTGTCGCTGCGAATTTATTCGGAGAGGAAAGTCCGGACACCAGAGAGTAAGCATAGCGGGTAATGCCCGTCACTTCTTCGGAAGTAGGACAAGTGCAACAGAAAGTATGTACAGTTCGGCTGTAGTGAAACCAGGTAAACTCTATGCGGTGCAATGCCATGTATACCAGCAGTTAAGGGCTACTCGTCCGTTGCTGGGGGGTAGGCAGATGGAGATCTTGGGTAACTAAGGTTCTAGATAAATGACAAAGCATTACATTTGTAATGACAGAATCCGGCTTATCGGCTTGCTTTTATTAGATTGTAAGAAGTATAAAAATAAAAAAGGAGCTTATATTAAGCTCCTTTTTCATTTTATGAAATATTAGTTCTTATAACAAAGATTTTACTTTTTCTATAACTGCTGTAGAATCTATACCATATTTTTTCATTAAATCTGATGGTGTTCCAGATTCTCCGAAAGTATCGTTTACAGCAACAAAAGCTTGTTTTGTAGGTAATTTTTGTGCCAATACTCTAGCAACAGATTCACCTAAACCACCAAGAATATTATGTTCTTCTGCTGTTACAATTTTACCTGTTTTCTTTACAGAATTTAAGATGATTTCTTCATCTAAAGGTTTAATCGTATGAATATTAATTACCTCACAAGAAATTCCTTCTTTTTCTAATTCAGCCGCAGCAACCAAAGATTCCCAAACCAAATGTCCAGTTGCAACAATTGTTACATCCGTACCTTCGTTCATTAAGATTCCTTTTCCAATCTCAAATTTCTGATCAGCTGGAGTAAAAACAGGAACAGCAGGACGTCCGAAACGTAAATAAACAGGGCCTTCGTATTCCGCCACCGCAATTGTAGCTGCTTTTGTTTGGTTATAATCACATGGATTAATTACCACCATTCCTGGTAACATTTTCATTAATCCAATATCTTCTAACGTTTGGTGTGTTGCACCATCTTCTCCTAATGTTAAACCTGCATGTGATGCAGCAATTTTTACATTTTTGTTAGAATATGCGATAGATTGACGAATTTGATCGTACACACGAGCTGTAGAAAATTCTGCGAAAGTTCCAGTAAATGGAATTTTTCCACCAATTGTTAATCCGGCAGCAATACACATCATATTAGCTTCTGCAATTCCGATTTGGAAAAAACGTTCTGGATTTTCTTTGATAAATTGATCCATTTTTAATGAGCCAATCAAGTCAGCACATAATGCAACTACATTAGGATTTGTTCTTCCTAACTCTGTCAATCCGTCTCCGAATCCACTACGTGTATCTTTTTTTTCTGTGTATGTTAAGTCTATCATTTTTTTTGTTTTTTGTATTCGTTTTTGTATTCTTCTACTTCTGCTTTCTCATCAAATTGGAAAATGGAATCATCTGCTGAGATTTTTTTATTTTCTTTAGAATCTTCTTTTAACATAGCTTCTAAAGTTTCAACTTTTTCTAAAATTATTTGTTGTCCAACGCGGTAAATCAAACCTTTCAGATTTAGTTCAGAATTAATAAATGGAACTGTATTAATGTTAGAATTTGTATCGATACAAATTTCTGTTCCTTCATCTTGTTCATTATTTTTATTGTAAACGTTATAAATTTCGCACGTTTTGTTCAAGATTGTATCTTTTTGACCAGTTCTATTCGCAACATAACTATTTCCGATTTCGGAACTCGTTAAACTTGGATTGTCAGTTGTTAAAAAAACATTTCTTAATAAATCTTTTGTTCCTTCAAAATCAATTTTGAATACTTTCGGATTTTTTTCTTCGCTATAAACAGAATACATATTGTCTCCAATTTTTAACGAAGCAAGATTTCCCATCGGAGTTTGCGTTATCATCAGATGTGCATTGTAATCTTTGGTTGAAAAAATATTAAGATAATCTGAATAAAAATCATTTTTGATTCGATATTGTACAATGTTTTCAAATTTATACGTTTGCATTTGTGCAAAGGTTAAAGTTGCAATAAATATAAAAATTAAGCTAAACAATTTTTTCATGATGAATTAGTTTAGATAATGATTAATCTAAAGAATTAAGGAAAGTTGTTAATTTTTCTTTGTCGTCTTTTGTCAGTTTATCTGATTTATTGTTTATTTCTAAAACACTTTTGCGTAATGCGTTTATAGTGCCGCTTAAACTTACACTTCCACTTTCATAAATATACAAATCGCATGTTTGCCCTACATAATTGTAAACTAAATTACCCAAATCTTTATCAGAAAATGTTGGTATCTTCGTTTTCAAATCAGTACAATGTTTTGGTGCAACTTTCAGATATTCTTTTACATCAGGATTTTCTATAGCTAAACTAACTACGCTAATATCGTCTGTTTTGTAAGTTGATGTATAAGGTTCGTAAGCTTCTGCATCTAAAGCATCAACTGCTTCTGCGTATGCAGAATCTGCAGCGACTGCGGCATCTTCATAATCAGGATTTGAAACTAGTTTGAAATCATTTGCATCTTCGTAAAATTTCTTGAAAAGTTTATTTAATTCTTTTGCTTCGCTACTGTTTACCAAACCGTTTTTCTTGTATTGTTTGATAATTTGCTTTGTAGAACCTTCGACAGTTTTTAATGCTTTTGTACGTTCGTAATCAGGATTTCCATCGTAATCATCGTCTTTCTGAACTATACCATAACCCAATGAAGCAATTGTATTGAATACTGAATTTACATTTTCGTTTTCAGAAGTTGCATAAGAGTAGTATCCAATTAATGGATCATCATAACGATTATCTGACATTGCATATTCAGAAGCAATTGCTGCAGAATCTACAGCTGCATTTGCGTACAACTGTTGGTATTCTTCTTTACTTTTTACAATTTCTACGTTAAATTTTTCGATTTCTTTTTTATCATCAAAACTAATTTTTGCAGAAGAGTTAGAAATTTCATTTATTGTAAATCCATTAAAATTTCCGTCATCTAAACGTATTAAAAGACCTTTAAGATTTGCTTTTGGAACTAAAAAAACAATATTATTGATTTGATTTTTTTGATCAACACAAATTTTGGTCTTCGTTTCTTCTACTTCTTTTTTTGATATTATTTCAAATTCATTACACGTGTATCCATTGATGGTTTGTGTAGAATTTAAATTATTTATTGAAGAAAAATCTCCAATAAAATTATCATCATAAGGTTGTAAATCTTTATCTTCTACTCCTTCATAATAAGTAGGAACTTTGATACTCAATCTATTTTCTAATGAATTGGTATAAACATTGAAAACACGGTTATTTTGAATGAAAAAAGATTCTTGATTAAATGTATTTCCAGTAGAGGTGTAGTAACTAGTAACACCACTAAAAGTTCCTAATAAAGCATCTTTTGAGATATAATTAAAAAAATATATATCTTTATTAGTGAAATAAGCCGAATATTCGTCTGGAACGCTAATTTTATATGAAACTTTTTTGTCAAACGTATATGTTTTTTCTTGTCCAAAAGCTGTCAAAGAACACAGTGCGATTAAAGAATAAAATAAATTTCTCATAGTATAGTGGTGGTTTTTTTGATTAGTAATCAGTTAATTCCGTTTCAGGATTTTGATTTAAAGCATTTTCTAATTGCTCATCATTAGGAGCTTTACCATGCCAAGAGTGGCTTCCCATCATATAATCTACTCCATTACCCATTTCTGTGTGTAATAAAATAGAAACTGGTTTTCCGTTTCCTGTTAATGATTTTGCTTCATCTAAAATGGTAAGAATTTTTTCTAAATTGTTTCCATCTTTTTCTTCTAAAACAATCCATCCAAAAGCTTCTAATTTAGCTTTAAGATCGCCTAATGGTAAGACTTGGTCCGTGTCTCCATCTATTTGACGTCCGTTATAGTCTATTGTAGCAATTACGTTATCTACTTTTTTTCCTGCAGCGTACATAAAAGCTTCCCAAACCTGACCTTCTTGTAATTCACCATCACCGTGTAATGTGTAAACTAATTTGTTGTCGTTGTTCAGTTTTTTTGCTTGTGCAGCGCCCAAAGCAACAGATAAACCTTGTCCTAAAGATCCAGAAGCGATTCTGATTCCAGGTAAACCTTCGTGTGTTGTTGGGTGTCCTTGTAGACGAGAATCTAATTTTCTGAATGTTGCTAATTCGCTAACAGGGAAATATCCCGAACGAGCTAAAACGCTGTAGAAAACTGGTGAAATGTGTCCGTTTGATAAAAAGAATAAATCTTCTCCTTTTCCGTCCATAGAGAAATCTGTAGAATGTGACATTACATTGCCATATAATGCAGTAAGAAATTCTGCGCAGCCTAATGAACCACCTGGATGTCCACTGTTTACGGCATGTACCATTCTCAAAATATCTCTTCTTGTTTGTTGTACTTGTGTTTGAAGTTCTTGAAGTGTCATTGTTTGTTTATATAATTTGAACAAAAATAATTCTTTTTTATACGCCAAAAAAATCATTGAACATAAATCACTACAAATAGGGAATAGATTTTACAGAAGATTTGAAAATAAAAAAATATGAATGAAATTATTAATAATAACCCGTTGTTCATTTTGCTAATTTTAGCAATTAAATCGTTAATTCGAGTGTGATTCTGAAAGAATTTTTTATCGAGAATAAGATTTTAGAAGATAAGATTCTATTCTCGATACAATTTTTATTCATTCTTGTACTGAGTTTATCGAAGTGTCATTTCTAAAAATCACTCGAACTGACGAATTTTAATTTAAAATGCACAAGAGAATAATAAAAGTTAATCTATATCTGCTGAATATTGAGATTATAAATAAATATGTAAAATAAGTCTAAAGGTTATAAAATTTGATGTGATTTTTTTTGGCTTATTTTATGCTATTACTATTTCATTAATTTTTTTTAAAAAAATAAAACTATGAAAAAGAAACTATTATCAATCGTTTCAGTTCTTTTTGTAACAGTAATGATAAATGCTCAAACTGTAAAAGAAGATGCTAAAAAAGATGTAAAAGCCGTTACTAATGCTGTAGATAAAGGAGCAAAAGCAACTAAGGAAGGAGTGAAAGATGGAGCAGAGTGGACAGCTGAAACTGTAAAGAAAGGAGCGAAAGCAACCAAGGAAGGAGTAAAAGATGGTGCAGAATGGACAGCTGAAATTGCTAAGAAAGATGCAAAAGCAACTAAAAAAGGATTGAAAAAGGCAAAAAAATGGACTAAAAAAACAGCTAAAAAAGGAGCAGATGCAGTAAGTGATACTTATAAAGATGTTAAAAAAGATATCAAAAAAAAATAAGTTGAATATATTAGATAAATAAAAGACGAAGAAATATCTCCGTCTTTTATTTATTCTTAAATTATTTGTCTACATGCCATTCGCCACGATGTGGAATAAGCGCATCACGAACTTTCAACATTTCCGATTCTACAACAACCAAATAAGCGACAGCATATTCTGGTTCAACTTCTACAAATTCTGAAATTGAGTTTTGTAAATTTTCTTTTTCAGCGTATTGTTTCAAATGAATTGCATGATGTTTAGCCGTTGGTATAGCATCAGGACCATAAAAATCCCAGATTAATTTTAATTTCTTTTCCATTTAATTCAATTCTTTTTGACGATTAGAACTTACCAACCATAATCCGATAAATGTTAATAAACCATTTAAGATGATTAATTCTACTCCAATTCTATACTCACTAAAATTTATGACTAATTCGTTGATAATATAAGTAAATATAGGCGCTAAAATTGCCACAGTGATGATAGAATATTTTTTGTAAATATTTCGTTTAGTCAAAATTCCGAATGCAAATAATCCTAACAATGGTCCATACGTGTAACCTGCAACCTCCATCACGAGATACACAATAGATTTATTGTTAATAACCTTGAACATCATAATTAAGATAAAGAAAACGATTGTAAAAATTAAATGAACTCTAATTCTGATTTTCTTTTTTTCTTTTTCAGTCTTCGTATTGTCTTCATTAATGTTCAATAAATCGACACAGTACGAACTTGTAACGGCTGTTAATGCACCATCGGCAGAAGGAAATAAAGCAGAAATAAGTCCAATGATAAAAATAATAGAGATAATCATAGGAAAATGACTTCCAGATAAAGACAAAGCAGGAAACATGTCGTCACCCATAATATTTTGTGTACTTTGCGCCATAAAGAAACCATCTGCACTATAAGATCCACCTTCTTGCATTGCGTATAAATAAAGCAAACCACCTAAGAAAAGGAAGGCTAAATTAACAATAAGCAAAGTTCCAGCAAACGTCAACATATTCTTTTTTGAGTTCTGTAAATTATCAACCGAAATATTTTTTTGCATCATTTCTTGGTCAAGCCCAGTCATTGCAATTGTAATAAACATTCCACCTAAAATAGTTTTCAAAAAAAATGTTTTCGAGTTTGGATCAAGATTAATAAAATGTGTGTAATTTTTTGCTTGCATTACTTCGTAAGCCTCTCCAATAGATAGATTGAGATGCGATAGGATAAACCAAATACAAGCAATCAAACTAATAATCATAAAAGAAGTTTGTAAAGTATCTGTCACAACAATTGTTTTTACACCACCCTCAAAAGTATATAACAATATCATTAATAATAAGATAAACGTTGTTACCCAGAATGGAACGCCTAAATCATCTAACAAAAAGATTTGTAAAACATTAACGACTAAATATAAACGAGCGGTTGCGCCAATTCCACGTGAAATAATGAAGAAAACCGAACCTATTTTGTGCGCTTCAACATTGAAACGTTTGCCCAAATAAGTATAAATCGAAGTCAAATTCATGCGATAATACAACGGAAGTAATACGCCAGCTACAATAAAATAACCAAGGAAAAATCCGATAACCATCATATAATATTCGAATCCGCCATAAATGTATTCAGAACCAGTAAGTTTTCCGACAGTTCCCGGAACGGATATAAATGTTACACCACTTAAACTTGTTCCTATCATTCCGAAAGCAACCAACCACCATTTACTTTTTTTATTTCCGTTAAAGAATGATTGATTATCCGAATTTCTACTTGTGAAATACGAGATGATTAAAAGTCCTACAAAGTATACAATTACACAAAGGAGTAAAATTGTTGAGTTCATAATTTATTAGAGTAAATATTTTCAAATTTACTATTTTTGAACATATCACGACATATTAATTTTTAGGAGATATAATTGTAAATTTGTTGTACTTAATTTTTTGAAATGAATTACCCAAGTAAGGTCTTAGAGAAAGCTGTAGAAGAAATGTCAAATTTACCAGGAATAGGAAAAAGAACGGCTTTACGACTGGTTTTACACATGCTAAATAGACCAAAATCACAAACTGTCGCTTTGTCCGAAGCTCTTTCACATTTGATGGTTGATATAAAATATTGTCAACATTGTCATACAATTTCTGACCAAGATATTTGCGAAATTTGTCTTAATCCGTTGCGTGACGAATCCGTGATTTGTGTGGTAGAAGACGTGCGTGATGTGATGGCAATAGAAAACACAGGACAATTTAAAGGTAAATATCACGTTCTAGGAGGAAAGATTTCACCTATGGAGGGAGTTGGACCTGGACAATTAAATATTCAAACTTTAATTGACCGCGTTCAGAATGAGAGTGTGAAAGAAATAATTTTTGCTTTAAGTTCTACAATGGAAGGTGATACAACGGTTTTCTATTTGTATCGACAATTAAAGAATACACAAATTATTTTTTCGACAATAGCAAGAGGTTTAGGAGTAGGTGATGAGTTAGAATATGCAGATGAGGCAACATTGGTTCGCTCTATTCAGCATCGAATACCGTACACCGAAAATAAATTTTAATGAAATTATCAATTGTTATTGTAAGTTATAATGCACCTAAACATTTAGAAATTTGTCTTGATTCGTGTCAAGAAGCACTTAAGAATTTTGAAGGTGAAATTATAGTGGTCGATAACAATTCGTCAGAAATTGATTTTTTGTCATTAAAAAAAAACTATCCTAATGTTAACTATTTACTACAATCAGAAAATTTAGGATTTGCAAAAGCGAATAATATTGGTGTAGAAAACGCATTGGGCGATTATATTTTGATTCTTAATCCTGATACAATTATTCCCGAAGATATATTTCCTAAATTAATCGATTTTCATCAATCCAAAGAAAAGATAGGATTAGTTGGTGTTCGTTTAATTGATACAAATGGAAACTTTCATCCCGAATCTAAGCGTAATATTCCGACAGCTAAAAACTCATTTTCGAAGCTTTTTAAAAGATTTAATTCATCGACAGTTAATAATTATTATAAGTTAGAAGTTGATGAATTTGAAACTGCACCTTGCGAAATTTTGGTTGGTGCTTTTATATTCACAACAAAGCAAATTTATAAGCAAATTGGCGGATTTGACGCTCACTATTTTATGTACGGAGAAGACATTGATATTTCGTATAGTGCAGAATTAGCAGGATACACAAATTGTTATATAGGTGATATTACAGTTTTACACTACAAAGGCGAGAGTACAAAACGAGATAAAAAATATTTTAAAATATTTTTTGAAGCGATGATGATATTTCTTTCTAAATATTACCAAAAAAACTGGATAAATTATCAAGTTTTAAGAAGTGGTATTGCACTGAAATATTTGATTTCGATAATAAAATTTAATTTCTCAAATGAATCTAATCGAATAAAAGTTGAGGTAAATAAAAATGAGTTGAATTGGATAAATCAACTTTCTGAACTTAAAAATCAAAGCAAACAAAACATTGTTTTAGACGCTGAACGATTTTCTTATAAAGAAATATTGTCGACTATATCGCAATACAACTCATCAAATACTTCTTTTTATATTCATCCCAAAAACAAAAATTATGTAATTGGAGATGACAAAAAGATTATTCGTATTTAGATTATTTTTTAGCTACGCTATCTTTTTTTTCTGCAACATGTGTTTCTACAGTTTTTGTAGAATCTTTAGCTTCTGCTTTTTCTTCGTGTTTAGCTTCTTTTGAATGTCCTTCATGTGCTTCTTCAGCAGCATGAGTTTTATGGTGCATTTCTTCAGCAGTAGCAGTTTCGTGTTCTAATTTAACTACACCGTGATTAACACCTGGCTTAGAATTACAAGAAGTTGCAAATGCAGCTAAAGCTATTATAAGAGTTAATTTTTTCATGTCGTACAAAATTTATTGTAAGGATATATTATGTTTGATAATTGTTTTGACAAAATTAGTTAAAAACATTGAGTTAATTAACTGATTTATTTCAATAGTGCAATTTTCTGAATTCCACCTTTTGTTTTATCTCCAACTTTTACATTTATCTCAGTTCCTAATGGTAAAAAGATATCTACACGAGAACCAAATTTGATGAAACCGTACTCTTTTCCAGCAACAGCATCATCATTCTCTTTACTATAACAAACAATTCTACGTGCAACAGCACCTGCAATTTGTCTAAATAATATTTTTGTATGATCTGCATTTTCTACAACTACAGTTGTTCTTTCATTCAATTCTGATGATTTTGGATGAAATGCAACCAAAAATTTACCTGGATGATATTTAGAATAAATAACTTTTCCATTTACAGGATAACGAGTGACATGTACATTAAGTGGTGTCATGAAAATAGAAAGTTGAATACATTTTTGATTCAAAAATTCGCTTTCATAAACTTCCTCTAATACCACTACTTTTCCATCAACTGGTGCAATGACACAATTTTCTGATGAATCAGATTCTCGAATTGGATTACGGAAAAACCAAACAATAAATCCATATAAGATCCATAATGGTAATGCAAAGAATAATCCATAAACTGGGAAAAAGTAATTTAATACTCCCGTTAAGATTGCAAATAAAATTAGGCAACCAATTAAAATAGCTGTTCCTTCTCTGTGAAGCTTCATAAAGTATATACTAGTAAATAATATAAATAGATAAATGGAACGACAAATATAAAACTATCTAGCCGATCTAAAAAACCTCCGTGACCTGGAATTAAATTACTACTATCTTTTACATCGAAAAAACGTTTTAATTTAGATTCTGTCAAATCACCAATTGGACCTAAAGCAGCTACAATTAACCCGATAATCATCCAATTACCGTGTAAGTTTTCTCCAAAATATTTTTGAATCAAAAATCCTGTTAAAATTGTAAAAACAATTCCTCCAAAAAAGCCTTCCCATGTTTTTGCACCAGAAATTTTTGGTGCCAATTTATGTTTTCCAATTAAGTTTCCTGTTAAATAGGCAAATGTATCGCTACACCAAAGTAATAAAAAAACAAAGAATACTTCGTAGTGCATTACCTTTTCTCCTAAGTTGTAATCAAAACTAGGTAAAGTTAGTGCTAAAGCGAATGGAGCAATAATGTAGGTTAAGCCTAAAGTTGCTTTTCCAAAATCGTTTAATAATTCATTTGTAGATTTAAATATGATATAAATACTAAAAACAAATAAAACAGGTATAATAAAGTAAAGACTTTTTAAGTGAAAATAATAATGATTAGAAGTTTCGAAGGCTTCTAAAAATTCTTTTCCATAATAACCATATACAATTAAGGCAGCTAATAAAGCTCCTAATTGATAAATTTTAGAAGTAAGTTTTGTGATTTTAAAAAATTCGTACAAACAAAAAAGTCCAAAAACGATCATCAAAGTAATTAATCCTTTTGGATGGATTGTTGTGCCTAGAAATATAATAATCGCGTAGATAAGTCCAGAGAAAGCTCTAATTGCTAAATTTTTCATGGTTATTCTTCAACCAATAACAAATAAATATTCTTCGCATTCTGTACATTTGGAAATTTGTGCATATTTTTTCCTCGAATCGAAGTAATTTTAGATGGAAGATTGTCTTTTTTTAGTGTTCGTAATTTTTGTAAAGCCGCGCCAACATTTTCAACAAGTTGCGAAGGGCGTGCATAGATAATAAAATTTGTCGGAAAATCGTCTATATTTCTTCCACAAGTTTGATGAGCCGAAAGCATAATACTACCATCAAAAGCAATTAAGAATTCGCAATTAAGAAAACTTAATGTGTAGCGAGAATCGTTTAGTTTTTCTACAAAAGGCACATCTATAGTTGTTAAGATTTGCTGCAATTGTTTGTCTAAACAAATCAACTCAGTTACGTTTTCGTATTTTACAATTTCTTTTAAATTCTGAAAAGCCTCGTCATTATTATCGCAAAATAGAAAATGTCCACCACCAGCATTAAAATTGGTCGCGAAAATTTCGTCCATAGAAGCATTACTCTCAGTATAATTCGGGTGAAATAAATCAATATGATTTTCCTCCGATTTATTCTCAGATTGTTGATTTGCTTTTTTTAGTAGGTTTTTAATTGCTTTCCACATGAATACTCATGATTTAATGCGAAATTACATAATTTAATTTTAAAGATAATGAAAATTGTCAATATAATAATAAGCAAAAAAAAAATCGTCTAAATAAGACGATTTTTTTAACAGTATTGATTATTTTTTAAATATCATTTCCAGATTCTGGTTGAATAACTTGTTCTGGATTTGCATTAATTGCATCTTCCTCTTGTTGTTCAACTTTATCTAACTCGTTTACAAATTCTCTTTTTCCGAAAATTTCTTCTAAGTCTTCTCTAAAAATAACTTCTTTTTCTATTAATTTATCAGCTAAAATATCTAGTTTATCACGATTTTCTACTAAAATTTGTTTTGCTCTTTCGTATTGCGCTTCAATCATTGCTTTAACTTCTTGATCTATGATTTGAGCTGTTTTTTCTGAATATGGTTTACTAAAGCCGTATTCATTTTGTCCAGAAGAATCATAGTAAGATACGTTACCAATTTCTTTGTTCAGACCATAGATACTAATCATTGCAGAAGCTTGTTTCGTCACTTTTTCTAAATCGCTTAATGCACCAGTAGAAATATTACCTAATACAACTTGCTCTGCAGCACGACCACCCATTGTCATACACATTTCGTCTAACATTTGTTCTGTCGTTGTAATTTGTCTTTCTTCTGGTAAATACCAAGCTGCACCTAAAGAACGTCCACGTGGAACTATTGTTACTTTGATTAGTGGAGCTGCGTGCTCTGTTAACCAACCAATAGTTGCATGACCTGCTTCGTGATAAGCGATACGTCTTTTTTCTGAAGGTTTGATAACTTTACTTCTTTTCTCTAATCCACCAATAATACGGTCGACAGCATCTAAGAAATCTTGTTTTTCTACAACTTCTTTGTTTTTACGCGCAGCAACTAAAGCTGCTTCGTTACAAACATTAGATATATCTGCACCAGAAAAACCTGGCGTTTGTTTTGCTAAAAATTCTACTTCAACATCTTCTCCTAATTTTAAAGGACGTAAATGAACTTGAAAAATTTCTTTACGTTCGTTTAATTCAGGTAAATCAACATTGATGATACGGTCAAAACGACCTGGACGTAATAATGCTTTATCTAAAACGTCCGAACGGTTTGTTGCTCCAATTACAATAACGTTAGATTCTGTACCAAAACCATCCATTTCTGTTAATAATTGGTTCAATGTATTTTCGCGTTCGTCGTTAGATCCTGTAAAATTAGATTTTCCACGTGCTCTACCAATTGCATCAATCTCATCAATAAAAATAATTGATGGTGATTTTTCTTTAGCATTTTTGAATAAGTCACGAACACGAGATGCACCAACACCTACAAACATTTCAACAAAATCTGAACCTGATAAAGAGAAAAATGGAACTTTAGCTTCACCAGCAACTGCTTTTGCTAATAAAGTTTTACCAGTACCCGGAGGTCCTACTAATAATGCTCCTTTTGGAATTTTACCACCCAATTTTGTGAATTTATCAGGGTTTTTTAAGAATTCTACAATTTCTTCGATTTCTTCTTTTGCTCCTTCTAAACCAGCAACATCTTTGAATGTTGTTTTGATGTGATCATCTCCTTCAAATAATTTAGCTTTAGATTTTCCTACTGAGAAAATTCCTCCGCTTCCACCTGCAGATCCTCCAGCGCCCATTTTTCTAAATAAAAAGAAATAGATTAAGCCAAAGAAAATTAAAGTTATAAAAAGATTAGTGAATAAGCTACTAAATCCGCTTGAGACAACCGTATTTAGTTTTGCTGTTTTATTTGGGCTTTTTTCAACATTAGCATAAAAATCTTTTTCAAAATTTCCTGCATCAGCTACATTAAATGTAAAGTTTGCTGAAGGACCTCCAAAACTAGATAAACCGTTGTCAGTTTTCTTGAATTTTTTAAACTCTTCTTTATTTAGAGCTTCGTCTGTCAAAAAAATATTTACTCTACCAGTTTCCTTTTCTAAATCAGCTTCTTTTACGTAGCCTTTTTGTACATAGCTAAGGAAAGTCGTACGGTCTATATTTTTGGTTGGACCACCCATTCCGCCAATATTATCAGAAAATAATAAAAAGGCAATCAGCAATAACCCAATAATGGCATAAATCCACGTAGGATTAAACCCCGATGGTTTAAAATTATTTTTTTTCAATTTATTTTGGTTTCAGTTTTACGATTAATATTCCATTTCGATACGAGTTTCTATAGCGTCACCCCATAAACTTTCGATATCGTAATATTCTCTTTGATCTTTTTGAAAAATATGAACAATTACATGTGTGTAGTCCATTAAAATCCATTGATTATTTTGTTTTCCTTCTATATGGAAAGGTCTTTCTCCCATTTCAGTTTTTACGGTTCTTTCTATAGAACCAGCTAAAGAACTTACTTGTGTGTTCGAATTTCCTGTACAAACTACAAAGTATTCACAAAAAGCATTTTCAATTTCTCTTAAATCTAAAATTGTAATTTCTTCTCCTTTAACGTTTGTTATTCCATCAACAATGCTATCTAGCAAGTCTTTTGTATATTGTGTATCTACCATCTTTTATTTTGTAATTGGCAAATTTAGTGAATCCTTACCAAACTATGAACTTTTTAAAATAACTTTAACCACTAGATAAAATTAATTATAAAAATGAACTTGATAAGTTTTGACTCTTTGCCTAATACCAACGAATTTCTAATGGAATTATCCAAAAAAGATGCCAATAGTTGGACTGTCATACATGCTAAAAATCAAACCAAAGGAAAAGGTTACGCTGGAAATGAGTGGAAAGTTGTAGATGGAGAAAATTTAACCTTTAGTTTTTTGTTAAAAACAGATTATAGTTTTCAAGAATTAATTTATTTCAACGAATGGATTTCGAACACAATTTGCCTGTTTTTAAAACAATTTCACCCAAAAAGTAATGTAAAATGGCCAAATGATATTATTTTGAACGATAAAAAGGTTTGTGGTATTTTAATCGAAAATCACCGTTCTAATCATATTATGCATTCAATTATTGGAATAGGAATTAACATCAATCAAACTGATTTTAATCATTTACCAAAAGCCTCTTCATTAAAAAATATTACTGACACACAATATGACATCGAAGTAATTTTGACAGATTTGATGACGAATTTCCAAAAAGAATACCACATTTTAGAACAAAAGAAATTCAATTTGATTCATAAAACTTATTTAAATAATCTTTTTAGAAAAGATGAAATCTCACAATTCAAATTAGATGGAGTAGAAGTAGACGGTATAATTAGAGATGTAAATGAAGCTGGGAATTTGGTTATCGAAATAGATAATCAGTTAAGAGAATTTAAACACAAAGAGATAGAACTTCTTTTTTAATCACACATAAAAGGTTATTTTTGTTAGATGAAAGAATTCGTGGTTTTAGTTGATCAAGATGATCAAAAATTAGGATTGATGGAAAAACAACAAGCGCATGTCGCAGGTTTGTTACATCGCGCATTTTCAGTTTTTGTGTTCAATTCTAATGGCGAATTGATGATTCAGCAACGTGCTGCAAGTAAATATCATTCGCCAACTTTATGGACAAATACATGTTGCAGTCATCCGCGCGATAACGAAACTTACGAACAAGCGGCGCACAGACGTTTGCAAGAAGAAATGGGATTTGATTGCGATTTAGAATTCAAATTTAGTTTTATTTATAAAGCACATTTGGATAATAATTTGACAGAACACGAATTGGATCATGTTTTTATCGGAACTTTTGATGAAGAACCACAACTAAATCCAGATGAAGTAATGGCGTATCGTTGGGTTGATTTGATGGATTTGAAGAAAGATATCGAAAAAAATCCACAAAATTATACCGCTTGGTTCAAAATAATTTTTGAAAATTACGTTTCGTATATAGAAGCCTAAAAATATAAACAGATGAAAGTAACTGTAAACAGAAAAGCTCATTTTAATGCTGCTCATCGATTGTTTAATCAGAATTGGAGTGATGAAAAAAATCTAGAAATTTTCGGAAAATGTTCATTTCCAAATTTTCATGGTCATAATTACGAAATTATAGTTGCGGTAAAAGGAGAAGTTGATCCCGAAACTGGTTTTGTGATGAATTTGGACGAATTACGAAAAATTATAGAGGTTGAAGTGGAAGATTATTTGGATCATAAAAACTTGAATATTGATATAGAAGAATTTAAAAATACAAACCCGACAGCAGAAAATATTGTGATTTTGATTTGGAATAAAATTAGAGCAAAATTAGCTTCAGATTTAGAATTGAAAGTTACACTATACGAAACACCACGCAACTTTGTAGAATACGACGGAAAATGAATTTAGGTGAACATATACCAACTTTTTCGTTGGAAGATAATAAAGGAAACTGGTTCAATTCGGATGAATTTTTATATAAAAAATACTTTGTACTATTCTTTTACCCGATGGATTTTACGCCAACTTGTACCAAAGAAGTGTGTGAATTTCGTGATGTAAATGCAGATTTCAATGCGTTAGATGCTATAATTATCGGGATTAATGGACAATCAACATCATCTCATGAGAAATTTTATACCAAACATCAACTTAATTTCCCGTTACTTTCGGATAAAGGAGGAAAGTTGACCAAACGATTAGGTGTGAAAAAAACATTTGGATTAATCACACCGCGCGAAACTTTTGTATTCAATAAACGAGGAATGTTAATAGAACACATCGTTTCAAATAACGCAACAATACACATCGAGCAATCGATGGAAGTAATAAAAAAAGACCAAGAAAATTAGTTTTCTTGGTCTTTTTGCTTGTACAACATTTTTCTGATGACAACACGGTATATAAAAAAGATGACCGTCCCAATTGCCGAATAAACCAGCATAGATTGTACATCGCTTTTATCAAATAAATATTTCAGTCCGAATAACACGAAAAA
Organism: Algoriella sp.; assembly: GCF_036647415.1. NCBI lineage: Bacteria > Pseudomonadati > Bacteroidota > Flavobacteriia > Flavobacteriales > Weeksellaceae > Algoriella > Algoriella sp. The sequence continues at coordinate 106,652 of NZ_JAVXKG010000003.1, read as the reverse complement.
GAAAATAATACTGTAAATGATGTTTTGTTTCATGTGGTAAAAATAGGGATTAATTATTTTATGAGAAGATGAATTGTATTAAGCTTTATTCTTCGACAAGCTCAGAATGACAAAATAATTTATTGAAAAACTCTGTCACTCTGAACTTGTCGAGAGTTTTTTCTATTATTTTTGATTAAATTTTAATGCGAAGTTGAAATAACTTCAGCTTGACAGATTCGATGTTGTTTTGAATTTGATTTGAGAATTGCATCTTATTTTTAATTATTCTTCGACAAGTTCAGAATGATAAATTAGTTTATTAAAAAGTTCTGTCACTCTGAGCTTGTCGAAGAGTCTTTTTTACTTTTTGATAATAGAGGTAAAACTTCAAATCTATTATTAATCAATGCTTCTTTTTTTGCTCTACTCCAACCTTTTAATTTTTTCTCAAAAATTATCGCTTCGTTTACATCAATGAATTCTTGATTAAAAACTAATTCTACTGGTCTTCTCGAATACGTGTAACTATAAGAGTCTATTCCGCTATTATGTTCGTTAATTCTTTTTAGGAGATTGTTTGTAATTCCAACATAATACGAATTATCAGAACATTTAATAATATAGACAAAATACAAGTTTTTCATAAATTTAGATTTATTCTTCGACAGGCTCAGAATGACAAATTAGTTTTTAAAAATCTCTGTCACTCTGAGCTTGTCGAAGAGTTTTTTCTATTTGATTTGAGAAACATAAAAATTTTAAAATCTCAATTCCCCAATTCGAGTTAATTTTTCTGAACTTGCTAACTGATTTGGATTTGTTCCTGGTTCATCTTGCGGAACTTCTTTTCCTTTCTTTTTGTAGAAATCAATCCAAAAATTATCAATAATTCCAGTTTCTTTATTTTTGAAATTCATCGGAATTAATTCAAAAACTTCATCATTTCTAAAAGCTCTTTCTACAAAATCAGAACAATATAATTCATCATCATTCAAGATATACAACCAATTATACGGTTTTCCAAGCATTGTTTTCGCTTTAGTAATTGCATTTTGAATTGTTGCTTGATATTCTTTTTGTAATCGATAAATGACAATTTTATTCTTTTTTTCGGTTTGTGAAGCATAAAAATGATTAATTTCCTCTCGTTGCGAACCACCCATTGGCGCAGCATGTAATACGAAAATAGAATCTGATGTTTTTTCGATTAAACCAACATGGTCAAAATTTGTTTTCTCCGAAATTTTTGTAACACGACTTATTGCACCCGAAAGTTCTTCAGTTTGCGCGCCAACAAAGATTAAATCTCCATTTTTTATATTTTTCAGCGAAATAATTTCTTTTTCAGCAAAAGATTTTATTTGTGTACAGCTATTCATTGTCAATGTAAATAGAAGTAAAAAGATAGGAAATAAAACGAATATTTTTTTCATTCGGATTGAATTGTTACTTTTAAACTACGAATTAACCAAAAAGATGGATATAAAAAAAGGATTAACCATAGCAATTATAGTTTTATTGATTTTTGTCGGTATATCTATTGTTATCGGCAGTAATAAAGATCGACGTGTTTTTTTTATTAATGATTTTCACAAATCGATAGAGAGTAGTATTCCATCGAGATTAAACAAAGATTATTCGTATCAAATAGTAAAAGTAAAAGGTAAAACCAACGATACAATTCTTGTAAAACCTTGTGAAGATTGTCAGTCTAAAAAGTTGGTTGGTAAAATTGATGAAAAATTTCAAATCAAATTTGAGAAAGGTAAATCTGTCATGCGTTTTGATCCGTATAAAGCGACAGATGGTGATTTGAAAATTATACATAAAATTAGATAAAATTTTATAGACCAATTTTTCTACGAATTAATTCCTTATTTTTGGGATAATTATTAAAATTTTCAAAGCAAACAAATAATGAAAGTAACTGCATTAAACCAAAAGCACAAAGATTTAGGTGCGAAAATGGTTCCTTTTGCTGGATATGAAATGCCAGTACAATACGCAGGTGTTAACCAAGAGCACTTTGTAGTACGCGAAAAAGTTGGTGTTTTTGACGTTTCTCACATGGGACAATTTTTCTTGAAAGGAGAAAAAGCAACAGATTTATTACAGTATTTATTGACAAACGATGTAACGAAAGTTGCAATTGGTCAGGCACAATATAATGCAATGCCAAACGAAAAAGGTGGTATTGTAGATGATTTAATTATCTATAAAATGGCTGATGATGAGTGGATGGCAGTTGTAAACGCATCTAACATAGATAAAGATTGGGCTTGGATGACAAAACACAATACATTTGGTGTTGAGATGACAAACAAATCTGATGATATGTCTTTGTTGGCAATTCAAGGGCCAAAAGCAATAGAGTCTATGCAAGCTTTAACAGATATTAATTTGGCAGAAATTCCTTTTTATCACTTTGCTGTAGGTAAGTTTGCAGGAATCGAGAACGTAATTATTTCAGCAACTGGATATACTGGTTCTGGAGGTTTTGAGATTTATTTTGCGAATGATTCTGCGAATGAAATGTGGGATAAAGTGATGGAAGCTGGTGCAGATTTCGGAATTGAACCTTGTGGTTTAGCTGCGCGCGATACATTGCGTTTGGAGAAAGGTTACTGTTTATATGGAAATGATATCAACGATGACACAACACCATTAGAAGCTGGCTTAGGTTGGGTAACTAAATTGGATACAGGTTTTATTTCTTCGGATATTTTGAAAGCTCAGAAAGAAGCAGGAGTAGAGAAGAAGTTAGTAGGATTCAAAATGATCGAAAGAGGAATTCCTCGTCATGATTATAAAGTAGTAGATGATAACGAAAATACAATAGGTATTGTAACATCTGGTACACAGTCGCCAATGTTGAAAGAAGGAATCGGTTTGGCGTATGTACACACTGATTTTGCAAAAGTTGGTACAAAAATCAGAATTCAGATTCGTGATAAAAATGTATTAGCAGAAGTTGTAAAAACTCCTTTTGTCTAATTAAAAGATAAATAAATAGAAAGCCATTACAGTTGTAGTGGCTTTTTTTATATTTTATAATTGAATTAATAACTATGATTAAAGTATGATTAATTTTAGCGTTTTTTATTTAAGAATAAATAAAAAAATATTAGTAATTGTACGAATCTAATAAAAATGTTAAATATTATTAAAAAAATCTTAATAACATTTGTCATGTTATATTATTATTAATATTTTTGAGTATCAATATTACTGATCAGTGATATTAATTAACACTAATTATGATTTTAAGGCTTCTGTTAAAGAAGCCTTTTTTATTATTAAAAATTTGAAGAATCGGCACTTGGTCCGTAGCTTGAAGGTAGTTCAATATCATTTAAACGATAATAAACACCTAATTGCGCACGATGATGTGTAATTTGATTTAATGCATGACGAATAGCTTCGTATTTTGTATAATCTGCAAATACAACATCGCCAGAAGTAATTTTCCAATTCTTTTTCAAATCGCCATTTGTCGCTTTTTTCAAAGCTGTTTTTCCAGTTTTGTAATCTTCTTCTAATTTTTTTAATAATTCTTCCGAAGTTTCAAATTTTGTTGGTTTGTAATCTCCAGCAGCAAAATCTAATTTATCCGTCTGTAAAATAAGTGCTGGCCAAGCAAAAATTTCGACAATATGATTGGCTAATGTTGTGATGTCCATACTTTTTTCGTGTGGCTTAAAATCTACTTTGTCACCAGGAAATTTCGACATGAATTCTATTGTAATTCGATGTTCATTTTTCAATTCGGTTTGTAATAATTTTAAAATTTTCATATGTTTTTGATTTAGTAGTTAAGGTACAAAAAATGAGAACACAGAATAAAAAAAAACTGCTTTACTAAATTGTAAAGCAGTTTATATTTTAAATTTCGTCCGTGTATAAATCTATAATAGGTCGAGGATCTTTTCGTTTGATTTGAGAAAGCCAATACACAAAAATACCTAATCCATTACCAAAAATAATTGCAATAATCCATAATAGTCGATCATCACTTTTTATTAAATTAGGATTTTTAACGGCGTGTACAATAAAATAAACGAATGAAATAACACCCGTAAAAAAACTCATTAATACCAAAAAGATAAAAATAATAAGATTTCCTAATAATGCACTCAATAGCGATTTAGAATTTCCCATGTGTCCCAATTGCGCATCAATTGTGCTAAACATAGAAAAGAAAATTCCAAAATAACTTAACAAGCCAAGTATAAATAAAGTGACTGGAACAATGGCCAAAATGGCTTGTAGTTTCGGATTGTTCAGTAGAGAAGTTAAATCTCTATCAATTAGTAGGTTTTTCATTAGAAAAATAATCTTTTACTTTTTTAGCTTTCGATTTTCCTATAACATCTGTTAATTGTAACAAAGATGCATTTTTTATTCGTTCTACCGATTTAAAATTTGTTAATAATTCTTTAATTGTTTGTGGTCCTATACCGTCTATTTCTTCTAAAACCGAATTAAACGCATTTTTACTTCGTCTATTTCTATGATTTGTAATTCCATAACGGTGCGATTCATCACGTACGTGTTGTAAAACTTTTAGTGTTTCCGAATTTTTATCCAGATACAACGGGTATGGATCGTTCGGATAATAAATTTCTTCCAAACGTTTTGCAATTCCAATTACTGTAACTTTTCCACGTAATCCCAAACGATCAATAGATTTTAGTGCAGAACTTAATTGCCCTTTTCCACCATCTATCAAAATAAGTTGAGGTAAAGGTTCGCTTTCTGCGATAACCCGCGTATATCTACGTTCTATTACTTCTTCCATCGTTGCAAAATCATTTGGACCATCAACAGTTTTAACATTAAAAATGCGATAATCTTTCTTGCTTGGTTTACCATTTTTAAAAACCACACAAGCCGAGACAGGATTTGTTCCTTGAATGTTAGAGTTATCAAAACCCTCTATATGTCGTGGTTCGGTAGGTAATCGTAAATCAATTTTCATTTGATTCATAATTCGATTTGTATGTCGGTCTGGATCTACAATTTTGGTTTGTTTCAGTTGTTCTAAACGATAAATTCGGGTATTTTTTAATGATAGATCGATGATGTGTTTTTTATCACCAATTTTTGGAACAGTAATTTTACGATTCGGAATTTCTAAATTTAATTCAAATGGAACATATATTTCTTTTGAATTAAGATTAAATCGTTCCGAAAAATCAATAATTGCTCGTTCTAATAAATCTTCATCAGTTTCGTCCAATTTCTTTTTCCATTCTTCTGTATATGACTGTATAATTGCTCCATGATAAATTTTCATGAAATTGACATACGCATATTCTTCGTCTGATGTAATCGAAAAAACATCAACATTGGTAATGGTTGGCGAAACAATGGTAGAACGTGCTTGATAATTTTGCAACGATTCTATTTTTTCTTTGATAACTTGTGCTTTTTCAAACTTTAATTCTGAAGCATATTTTATCATTTGATTGGTCAAATATTGTTTTGCTTCGTTAAATTCTCCTTTGATAATATTTCGAATAGCAGAAATTTGTTCGTTATATTCTTCTTCGGTTTGATACCCTTCGCATGGTCCCAAACAATTTCCGATATGATATTCTAAACAGACTTTATATTTATTGTTTTCGATATTTTTATCGCTCAAATCGTAGTTACAAGTTCGTATTTGGTACAATTCTTTAATCAAACCCAATAAAACTTTCATCGTTTTTACGCTAGAGTATGGACCAAAATATTCTGATCCATCTTTTATGATATTCCGTGTCGAAAATATTCGAGGAAAACGTTCATTTTTAATACAAATCCATGGATAAGTTTTGTCATCTTTCAGTAAAATATTGTAACGTGGTTTGTGTTCTTTTATCAAATTATTTTCTAGAAGCAACGCATCATATTCAGAATTAACGTTGATAGTTTCTATGGTATCAATATTACTTACAAGAACGCGTAAACGTTTAGAGTCATGTTGTTTATTAAAATATGAACTTACACGACGTTTTAAGTTTTTTGCTTTACCTATATAAAGTAAATCTCCTTTTTTATTATAATATTGATAAACACCAGGCGAATCTGGCAAACTTGCTAGTTTTAATTTGATATTTTCATTCATTCACTTACCTCTACAACATTAATTTTTTGCTGTTCATCGTCAATATAGATTAATATTTTAGATTGAATAGTATAACCTAACGATTTGAAAAAATCTGCATATCGATTGACTTGAAAATGATGATCTAAATCGGGTTGACCAGTTTTATAATCGATAATTGTACATTTATTCTCTTGATCAATCACAACGCGATCGGCTCTGAAAATTTGTCCATTTTCGTCTATAAAATCTCGCTCATTCAACACCGTTAAATCTTCTGCAAAATATGGAACTAATTTAGCATCTTGTAGCATATTTTCCAAGACATTTTGTAGATGTTGAACATTTTCCACAGAAATAGTTCCACGTTGTTTTTCTTGTTCTATTATTTTAGGCAAATCTTTTGCTGTAATAATTTGCGAAAGAACGGTGTGCACTGTATTTCCGAATTCTGTAAACGCTAGTTTTTGTTGTGCCTTTTCCGAATTTGTATTTATTATCAAACGTGTATTCCAATCCGAAGAATATAGTGTTAATTCTGAAGAATATTGCTCTTTTTCTTTTGGAATAGAAACGCGTTCTGGCGAACCTTTCAAGATAATTTCATCTTCATGAAAACCTTTATAATTGACAAATTCATATAGAAAATTAGCAATATTTTTTGAGCTCGAATTTTCTTTTGGTTTTAATGAAATCATGTACAATTGCTCTTTTGCACGTGTTGTGGCAACATAAAGTGTATTAATTTCATCCAATTGAACCAAGTTTTCTTCATCATCAATCTTCGATTTAATTTCTTCGTTTTGAATTGTTTTTAAATCATTATTGATATTAACATAAAATGTTTCAAACGGATTTTCTTCGCTTTTTTGCAATGGAATCCAGATTTTAGAGCTTTTACTTTGCCAATCTAAAAACGGTAAAATAACAACTGGAAATTCTAAACCTTTTGATTTGTGAATGGTCATAATTTGTATCGCATCTACACCTTTTGGTGTCTTGATACTTGATTTATCTTTTGCTGTTGACCAAAATTCTAAAAACGAATTCAAATCGGATTCATTTTTAGATGAATATTCTAAAATAACATCTAAAAAGCTTAAAATATATGCTGGCGAACGGTTTTCTAATTTTAATGTTCGGATTGTTTTTTCGGTAAAATCATACAACGATAAATTTTGATCTTGAATAAAATCTAAATCAATTCCGATTGATTTTGTTAATTTAAGAAAGGCTTTTAATCCATCTTTCAATGCTTTTTCTACCGTAATTGTTAAATCATCTGTAACAAATAATTCAAGCTCATAAGCAACCATCAAAAATCTGATTTTCGACTGCTCGTCCATTGGATTTGAAGTGATTTTGAACAAATATTCAATCAATTGAATTTCGAACGAATTTTTAAGTAATAAAGCTTCATTAGAAATGACAACCAATTCGTTTTCGGTCAGAAATTTTGCCAACATAATTCCTTGTGCATTACTACGAACTAAAATTGCAATATCACTTAATGAAAAACCATTTGCTTGACATTCTTTAATATAATTTAAAACTAATTCTAAGTTTTTTTCTTTAAATAAATCTTTAGATCGACCTTCTTGCTCGATGAAATTAATTTTTACAAAACCATTTTCTTTATCATTTACAAGCTGTTTATTTCCTATTTCGTAGATGTTTTGGAACATAGGTAAATTAAGCTGTGGCGCAATGTAAGAATATAGTTCGTTGTTGAATTGGATGATATTTTCGTGACTTCGCCAGTTTTTTTCCAATTCTTCAACAAGAATTTTTTCTTCATCTTTTCTCTCAATCAAGTCTATCATTTGCATTGGATTTCCACCACGCCAGCGATAAATAGATTGTTTTGCGTCGCCAACTAACATAATTGTATCCGATTGCGCACGTGCATTTTCCACCAACGGATTTAGATTATTCCATTGCAATGTCGATGTATCTTGAAATTCATCAATAAAATAATGACTGTATCTCGACCCAATTCTTTCGTAAATAAAATTTGCGGGCTGATTTTGAAGATTTTTACTGATAATTGTATTGAATTCGTTTATTAATAAAACATTAGAATCTTTTTTGATGGTATCTAACGATTTTTCAACTTCATTGATTAATGAAATAGATGAAATATTTTTCTGAATAGAAGACAACAAAATTAAATGATCATTGATTGTTGCAGCTTTTTCGAATAATTTTTTGATTTCTGGAAAAATAGATTCGGCAATTGTATCTTTTACTTTAGATAAATAACCATCATCATTTATATCCTTATTATTTGCATCGGTTGGTAAAATCATTCCAAAACCATCAAAATTTTTCAATTTTGAGAAAAAACCTGCAATTCCTCTACTTTTTCCAGGTAATTCGTTTATTGATATTCCATTGTTAGAAAGTAGATCAAAAAAGTCATTTCCGACAAGAATTAATCCATCTTTCAAGGTTTTTATATCAGTATAAATTGTTTTTCGATAGTTGATAAATTCATCTAACGAAATGTTTTTTAATTTTTCTAAATCTTGTAAATGACGATCATTCGAAATTTCATTAGTATCAGAAGAAAGTGTTTTTCGGATGTCCCAAGATTTGTTGTCATCCATATTATCCAACGCAATTTTTATCATGGTTTGCGTCAGTTTTTCATCTTCTCCGATTTTAGAATACAATAAATCGACAGATTCGTTTATGATTTCTGAAGTATTCATTTCTACATCAAAATTCATGGAAAGGCCTAAATCTTGCGCAAAAGATTTCATTAGACGCAGATTGAATTTATCGATTGTAGAAATAGAAAATTTAGAGTAATTGTGCAAAATAGTAATCAGAATATTGTGCGCCTTTATTTTGATGATTTCTGGTTTCAGATTTAACTCTTTGGCTAACTCTGTAATATAAAAATCTTCGGTAGGATTTGGGTTTTTAGCAATTTCTTCGAGTGTTTCTATAATACGCTCTTTCATTTCGTTTGCGGCTTTGTTTGTAAAAGTTATAGCCAATATATGTTCGAAATGATAATTGCTTTCATTTGCTAATAATAACGAAATAAATTCTTTTACTAAAGTGTATGTTTTACCTGCACCAGCGGATGCATTGTAAATTTTGAAATCACCTGCTTGTAACACTATCTAAATTTTTCAGAAAGTTAATAATTTACAACAAGAATAAAAAGTTGAAAAGCCAAACAATGACGTACAAAAAAAGGAAGTCATTTTGACTTCCTTTTCTTAAATGTTATAAAAAAAATAACTAATTACGATTTATTAGTATAGAACACTATATAGTAAAAAATATTGTGTATTTTTTTTGAAAACTTATTTATCAAGATTTTTTCTTCAACTCACGTTGTTGTTTTTCCACTTCTTTCAACATTTTTTTTGTGTTTTTTTCTTGTAGTTTTAACTCTTGCTTTTTTTGTTCAAGATGTTCGCTCATACTTTTGTTGTCTTGAAAATAAGCAGATTCAACTCTAAACTTTATGATTTCTTTTATTTTTGTAGGATCCTTAAAATCTTTTGGATCAACTTTAAACGTATATAATTGTTGAATATTCTGTTTATTTTTTTTATTACTTTTTGTTAAATAAATAGGATCAATTTCTGAATTTAAAATCTTATGTTGAACTCCATTCTTATCAGTATAAATTGTATATCCATCTTTTGTGTAAAGTTTTACATTTAGATTTAAATTATTTGGAATTGAAGTTTTATCATCAAAACTATATTCAATAGAGTCATTTATAATGACAAGTTTTTTACCATCTAATTTTCTTACATCAACTTTTTTAATGTCTTTTGGATGTAAATTGTTTAATCTATTTTTGATGTCTTCTGTTAATAATTCGTTTGTTTTTAGATTTTTTATTTGAATTAATTTTGTTTCGCTTGGTGTAAAATTATAATTGACGTAATACTTTACTGTATCATTATTATTTTTTGTTATTATAATTTGTTTTTTATCAACATCAATAGATTTAATGTCTTTAGGATCAATGTTTTTAATAGAATCCTTTGGATTGATGATAAATGTACCAACTTGAGTAATGGAATCTTTATTTTTATCAGGTTTGACTTCAAAAATTAATTTAGCTTGAGAGTCAACAGATTTATCTAATACTTTTTCTACTTTTTGAGCATTTTGTTCTACTTTTTGGGCAAATGTTTTTTGACTAAATAAAACGAATGCAGACAAAAGGAAAGGTAAAGTAGCAAAAGATAACATTTTCACTTTTTGTTTAGATGTATTTTTTGTCATCATAAGTAAGCGTTTTTTTGTTAATATAAAATTGAAATGACTTGCCATGATAGATGGATTCTGAGCTGCAATAGAATCTAATATTTGATGTTGATACGTTTTGACATCATTATTTTGCATTAAAACGTATTCATCAGCAAGAAATTCATGATTTAATTTGATTGATTTTTTATAGAAATACACAAACGGATTGAACCAAAAAATAATTTGAAAAACTTCAATTAACAAAATATCAAGACTATGTTTTTGTATGCAATGCGCTTTTTCGTGATCAATTAAATTCTGATGCAGTTTATTTATTTGTTTTTTTGGTATGAAAATATACTTCCAAAAACTGTAAGGTTGTTCAGATTCAAGATCCAAAATATAAGTAATTTCAATATCTTTTAGTTTTTCTTCGGTTTTAATTTTAAACAATAATTCGTACAAATTGTAGATGAACCTTCCAAGTAGAACTGTTCCTATAATTAAATAAATAATGTTTAGAATATCACCGAAATTGAATCCTTTTTCTTGTTCTAGGAATTCTGGATTTTGTATAATCCAAGCCAAAAGTTCGGGCGATATATTGGTTTCTTGTACCGTAATTGGAACTTGAATTTTGTATAATGGCGCGATTAAGGCAAAAATTAGAGCAAATAATAAATAAAGTCGATTGATTTTATACATGCTTTCACGTTCTAAGAATAATTTATAAAACGAATATAAAAAACCAGAACAAAGTATAAATTTAATCAGATACGCAATCATACACTATTTCTTTTTACGGTCTATTTCATTGTCAATTATTGCACGTAATTTCTCTAATTCTTCTACCGACATATTATTTGATTTTGCAAAAAATGAGGCAAATTGTGAAGTCGAATTATTAAAAAAGTTACTTATCATTCCTTTTACTTCTTTTGTGAAGTAATCATCTTTCTTAACCAAAGCAAAATATCTGCGCGAGTTTCCCATTTGCTCATAATCTATATAGCCTTTATCGTGCATTCTTTTTAGTAAAGTAGAAATTGTCGTATTTGCAGGTTTTGGATCGTCATAAGAGTCAAGAATATCTTTTGCAAAAACATGTTTTCCGCTCCAAATAACTTCCATAACTTCTTCTTCTCTTTTAGATAATCTTATTTTCATGTCTACAATTGTGTTTATTATTCTACAAATGTAGTTTAAAAACTGAATTGTCAAAATTATTTTATAAATATTTAACAATTAGACACAAAAAAAAGGAACTTAAACAAGTTCCTTTTAATAAATATGTTCTAATTATAGAAATTACATTTCCATTAATTTGTACGCTACACCAATACTAAAATACGTATTTGTGATTTTGTAGTTATCATTTATTCCTTCTGGAAAGTAGTTGTTTATGTTAGATAAACCTTTTGTAAAACGAGCGTTGATTTCTAATTCGTCTGTTACTTTATAGCCTGCTCCAAAGTTTAATCCAAAATCAAATGTTTTGAAATTATCTGTGATTTTAACTTTTGTATCTGTTTTTCCTTCTTCAGTTTTTCCTTTTGCAGAAACTAAAAATCCTAATTGAGGTCCAAATTCTACATTCAACCCTTCCATAATTTCATAACGTCCCATCAATGGAATATTAATGTTATGTGTTACAATTTTTGAGTTAGAATTTCCACTATTTTTAATTCCAGCACCTTGTTTAGAATATAAAAGTTCTGGTTGAAAACTAATTTGATCTGTTACTTTGTAATTAGCATAACCACCAACGTAAAAGTCTGTTCTAAATTTTGTTTGATCTCCCATTAATTCACGAGAATCTCCTGATAAAGTAGGGAAGTTAAGGCCTCCTTTTACACCTAAATCAATTTGAGCATTTGCTGCACTTAATCCTCCAAAAAGTGCTATTCCTAAGATTAGTTTTTTCATGTTTTATTTTGTTTTATTACTTTAGCTAACGCTATTTATTATTGCAAAAGTAAAATTTTGTTCATAGTAAACGATTAATAATAAATCAATAATGTATTGGCTGTTACAACTTTTGTGCCCTTTTGTTAAATTTTTGTGAATTACACCGGATTTTATATTATTTTTTCTAAATATTCTAAAATAATTTTTGTTGCATTTGGAGAATTTTGTACAAAATCTCCAGCTTTTTTTCCGCTTTGTTTTCTATAATTTTCATCATTCATTAATTGATTCAAGATTTGATTAAACTCCTCTTGATTAGCAATCGAAAATCCACCACCAACTTCTATCAAATCTACTGCTTCCTGAAATTTCTTGTATTTTGGACCAAAAACAACAGGATTTCCAAATGTTACAGCCTCCAAAGTATTGTGAATTCCTGCACCAAAACCGCCACCAATGTACGTTATATCGGCATAAGAATAGACTTTAGATAAAATACCAATTGTATTTAGAATAAATATTTTCGAGTCGATTAAATCTTGTTTTGATGTTTTTTCTAAATCGGAGAATTTAACTGCTTTTTGATTAATCTTTGATAAAAAAGAATTGATTTCAGATTCATTCAAATTATGAGGCGCAAAAACAATTTTCCAATTATCAGTTAATTTTTGATTGATTAATTCTACAAATAATTCTTCGTCTTTTGGCCAAGAACTTCCAACCACAATTAGTTTAGAATTTTGTTTGAAATCATTCATAAAATCCAAATTATTGTCTTGATGAATGATTTGTTTTACACGATCAAAACGCGTGTCGCCCGCAATTGTATTTTGAGTGATATTTATAGAATCTAACAAATTTTTTGATTTTTGATTCTGAACAAAAAAGTGATTTATTAAACTCAATTTTTTTGCAAACCAATTTTTTCCATTTTTCTTAAAAAAGTTTTGACTTTCTCTAAATATTGATGAAACCACAATTGTCGGAATATTTTTATCATTTAATTCGGTAATTAAATTGAACCAATATTCATATTTAACCAAAATCAAAATTTCTGGATGAAGAACTTTTATCAACTTTTCTGCATTGGATTTTGTGTCCAAAGGCAAATAAAAAATTAAATCTGCACCTTGATAATTTTTTCTGATTTCATAACCCGAAGGTGAGAAAAAAGACACGGCAATTTTATGCGAAGGATATTTTTCGCGTAAAGCCTCAATGACAGGTCTTCCTTGTTCAAATTCACCTAAAGAAGAGCAGTGTACCCATAAAATTTTATCGGTTTTAGAAATTTTGGAAGCAATTTTTTCTTCCCAATTTTTTCTACCGTTAACCCATAGTTTTGCTTTTTCGTTAAAATTCGAAGCTAATTTCAGCGCCGTTCCGTACGCCTTAATTGATATGTTGTAAAATCCTTGCACAATCTTGCAAAGTTAAAAATTTAGAATGAGCTTTTTTTGTACATTTGTTGTAATAAAAACGACTTTTTTTAGTTGGTTGATTTATAGATTCATTAAGATATGAAAAAAATACAAATGGTTGACTTGCAAAGTCAATATCAAAAAATAAAAGGTGATGTAGATGCCGCAATTTTGAATGTTTTGGATTCGGCTGCTTTTATTAATGGTCCAGAAGTAAAACAATTTGAAACAGAATTACAAGATTACTTAAATGTAAAACACGTAATTCCTTGTGGAAATGGAACTGATGCTTTACAAATTGCTTTGATGGCATTAGGATTAGAGCCAGGTGATGAGGTAATTACAGCAGATTTTACATTTGCAGCTACAGTAGAAGTTATTGATTTATTGAATTTAAATTCTATTTTGGTTGATGTAGATTATGATACATTTACGATAGATACAGATAAATTAAAAGCTGCTATTACACCGAAAACTAAAGCAATTATTCCAGTTCATTTATTTGGTCAATGTGCTAATATGGATGAAATTATGGCGATTGCAAAAGAACATAATTTAGTTGTAATAGAAGATACAGCACAAGCAATTGGAGCAGATTATAAAGGTAAAAAAGCTGGTACAATAGGTCATATTGGTTGTACATCTTTCTTCCCTTCTAAAAACTTAGGTTGTTATGGAGATGGTGGAGCAATTTTTACAAATGATGATGATATTGCTCATCGTTTACGTGGTATTGTAAATCACGGAATGTACAAACGTTATTATCATGATGAAGTAGGTGTTAACTCTCGTTTAGATTCTGTTCAAGCAGCAGTTTTACGTCGTAAATTACCTTTATTAAATGATTATAACGCAGCTCGTAACAAAGCAGCAGCTTATTATTCATCAGCTTTCGCGGATATTGATGAGTTATTAACACCAGTAAAAGGTGACGATACAACTCACGTATTTCATCAATATACATTACGTGTTACAAATGGAAAACGTAACGAATTACAAGCTTTCTTAACAGGAAAAGATATTCCTGCGATGATTTATTATCCAGTTCCATTGCGCAAACAAAAAGCGTATGATAACGGACATTATAATGATGCGGATTTTCCTAATACAAACAAATTGGTAGAAGAAGTAATGTCTTTACCAATGCACACAGAATTAGATGATGAGCAATTAGCTTATATCACTTCTGCTGTAAGAGAATTTTTCGGAAAATAATTTTATTCCATTAAATAATTACTAAAAAGCTTCTGATTTGTTTCAGAAGCTTTTTAATTTTCCTAAATTTGGTTTACAATCAAAATACTATTTAAAAAAAGATAATGAATAAAATATTGGTAACTGGTGGTTTAGGCTACATTGGTTCGCATACAGTTGTTGCATTGCAAAATGCAGGTTATGAAGTTGTTATTATTGATGATTTATCAAATACAGAAATTGATGTTTTAGATCGTATTACATCTATTACAGGTATAAAACCAAGTTATTTCGAGATTGACTTAAAAAGTCAAGAAGTGGTTAATGATTTTTTTAAATTCAATAAAATTGACGGAATTATCAATTTCGCAGCACATAAAGCTGTTGGCGAATCGGTAGAAAAACCATTGATGTATTACCGCAATAATTTATTAGGATTAATTAATCTTTTGGATGCGATGAAAGATTTTGATACAGATAATATCATTTTCAGTTCATCTTGTACAGTTTACGGACAAGCAGACAAAATGCCAATTGATGAGGAAACTCCGCTTAAAAAACCTGAATCTCCGTACGGAAAAACAAAAAAAATGGGCGAAGAAATTTTAGAAGATTTTTCTGCAGCATTTGATAAAAATGTAATTTGTTTACGTTATTTCAATCCAGTAGGAGCGCATCCAACAGCTAAAATTGGAGAGTTACCAAAAGGAATTCCAAATAATTTGATTCCTTATGTTACGCAAACTGCGGCTGGTATTAGAGAAAGTTTATCGGTTTGGGGAGATGATTATCCAACACGTGACGGAACGGCGATTAGAGATTATATTGATGTAAATGATTTGGCTGAAGCGCATGTAAAAGCAATTACACGATTGATTGAAAATAAAAATCAAACAAAATTAGAATTCTTTAATCTTGGTACAGGAACAGGTTCTACGGTTTTGGAAGTTGTACATGCTTTTGAAGATGCAAATGATGTAAAGTTGAATTACGAGATAAAAGAACGTCGTGCTGGAGATATTATAGAAGCGTATGCAAATAATGCTTTAGCAGAAAAAGAATTGGGTTGGAAACCTGAAACAAAACTTTCTGAAAGTATGCGTACAGCTTGGGAATGGCAAAAAAGTTTAGAAAAATAAATTTTTTAAGATGTGATTCTGAAATGAATTCAGAATGACTTTTTTGGAGTTTATCATGCAGAACGAAATTCAACATGACATTGGGTATTTGTCATACTGAACTTGTTTCAGGATCTCAAAAATTTTAGTTTCGTAAGAAAAATAATTTCAAAAATAAAAGGCAATCTAAGTTAGAGATTGCCTTTTGTTTTTTTATTATTTTATCTTTTTCAGGATGTATTTATCTTTCAAATTTCCTGTGATTTCTTTTCCTTGTTGATCCAAAACTTTCAATCTATTTTCTTCAACTTTCAATACCAACGGACTAACATTAGAATTTAAATGTAAAACATTTCCAGAAGCATCCCACTTATAAAAACCTTCGTCTTGATACACCGTTTCTTTTCCTAAATATTCTTGCTCAATAAAAAAGTTACCGTCTTTTTTCAACTCAACAATATATTTTATTCCTTCGCAATCGGCACAAGGTAAAGTTCCTTCATATTTACCAGCCCAATCTAACGAATTTTTAGAATTATGGTCTGTAGTGGCAACAATAGCAGGAATAGCTTTGTCTACACTGTTATTTTTTTGTTCTTGTTGAACACCTTTTGATTGACATGAGAATAATATAATTGAGGCAAAAAAGCTTACGAATATAGATTTTTTCATTTGGTTAAATTTTGCGTGATAGACTAAAATATTTAACATCAAATTTCGTTTATAATTTTCTAACTTTCAAACAAAATTTAATAAAATGTTTTACTCTAAAAAAATACAAACTCCTCTTGGAGAAATGCTTGCGATAAAGACAGAAAAAGGACTTTGTATGTTAGAGTTTTTGGATGGAAAATCGACTGAAAAACAAGTAAAAGAGTTAGAGTCTTTAGGCGATATTTTGGAGAAAGAGGACGACTTTTTTGAACAATTAGAAACAGAATTAAATGATTATTTTGAAGGTAATTTGACTCAATTTACGATACCATTTGATTTTATTGGAACAGATTTTCAGAAAAAAGTATGGAACGAATTGATTAAAATTCCTTTTGGAGAAACAAAATCTTACAAAGAACAAGCAATTGCTGTGGGCGATTTGTTGGCAATAAGAGCTGTAGCAAATGCAAATGGGAAAAATAAAATTGCCATTTTGGTGCCTTGTCATCGTGTCATCGGTTCGGATGGTTCGTTAACTGGTTATGCGGGAGGAAAAAAACGCAAACAATTTTTGTTAGAATTAGAATCGAAACAATTGAATCTTTTTTATCAAAAATAATCGTAAATTAGCATTTCAGAAAAGTAACGTATGAGTGTTGAAACATTACCTGACGGGAGAGTGAAAAAACCCGAATGGTTGCGCGTAAAGTTGCCAACAGGAAAAAAACATAAAGAACTAAGAGGTTTAGTTGACAAATATAAATTGAATACCATTTGCCAAAGTGGAAGTTGCCCTAATATGGGCGAATGTTGGGGTGAAGGAACTGCAACATTTATGATTTTGGGAAATGTGTGTACACGTTCGTGTGGTTTTTGTGGTGTAAAAACTGGTCGTCCAGAACAAGTGGATTGGGCAGAACCAGAAAAAGTAGCACGTTCTATAAAATTAATGCAGATAAAACATGCCGTTTTAACGTCTGTTGATCGTGATGATATCAAGGATATGGGATCGATTATTTGGGCAGAAACGATACATGCAGTTCGTCGTATTAGCCCTGGAACAACGATGGAAACATTGATACCAGATTTTCAAGGAATCGAAAAACACATAGATCGTATTATAGAAGCCGCTCCAGAAGTATTGTCGCATAATATGGAAACTGTTCGTCGTTTGACGAGAGAAGTTCGTATACAAGCAAAATATGACCGTAGTTTAGAAGTTTTACGCTATGCAAAAGAAGCAGGTCAACGTCGTACAAAGACAGGAATTATGCTTGGTTTGGGAGAGTTTGAAGATGAGGTTTATGAAACAATTCAGGAAGTTGCAAATGCAAATGTAGACATCATTACAATTGGTCAATATTTACAACCAACGAAGAAACATTTGCCTTTGAAAGAATTTATTACGCCAGAACAATTCAAGAAATACGAAGATTTTGCGCGTGGATTAGGATTTCGTCATGTAGAATCAGGACCATTAGTTCGTTCTTCTTATCATGCAGAAAAACATATTTTATAATCAAATTATTTAATAATATTTTAAAAGAGACACAAGAAATTGTGTCTCTTTTTTGTTATATTTAAATATTAATCAAACTAATATGAAAAAACTAATAACTATTATTGTATTGTTCTCAAGTTTTGCACAAGCACAGTTTTATGAAGTTGAATACGAAATGCAAGTGCAGACACATTACACAGAAAAAGGTTTAAAATTTTTTGAAGAATGGGAAAAGGATCCTAAAGATCGACAAATTATTATTGACATGAATATGAATCCGCCTATAGAAAACTATAAATTCATGTTTAATGAAAACTATAGTTCCTCTAATCATATTGCAAAAGTTAATAATTCGCAAGAAGATCAGCATATTTCTGTGAATAAAACCGCACCTACCTTTGGTAAAAATGCTTTTATAGATTACAAGGAAAATAAATTTTGGTCGCAGATAGATGTATATGGAGATAAGTATTTAGCGTATGATTCTATACACAAAATTAGTTTTGAAGATACAGGAAAAACGAAAGAAATATTAGGAATACAAGTAAAAGAAGCTATTGGGAAAATTGGAAAATATGATTTAATTACTTGGTATGCTCCTTCAATTAATTATAAATTTTCACCTGATATTTTTTACGGTGCAAATGGATTGATTTTAGAATTGCACTATAAGTATAAAATGAGTGATGAAGGAGAAATACTTGTTTCTTGGAAAGCGACTAAGATAAAAGATTTGAATAAATCATTAAAACTAGTAAAACCAAACAAAGGAAAACTTGTAAAGTATACTGATTTAAATAAGATTTACGAAGAAGCAAATAATAAAAGAAATGCTATGTATAATCAGGAGGGCGTTGACAAAAAATAATATGAAAAAACTAATTGTATTAATCATTTTAATTTCAAGTTTTGCAAATGCCCAATTTTATGAAATCGATTTTGAAGTTCAGCCTCAAATACGTCTTACAGCTAAAGCTTATGAAGCTATAAATAATCATTATAAAGATAAAAAAGATCGAGAAAAAGCTATAGAGAGTATAGAAAAAATAGATACGTTATTTTATAAATTTTCTTATAATAATGAGTTAAGTCAATCAGCTATTATAGAGAAAATAGATAATTCGCAAAATTATAATGATGATAGAATACAAATTTCTCCAAAAATAGGTGGAAAATCATATGTAAATTATAAAGAAATGCTTTTTTATACAGAAAAGGATTTTAATGATAAGGCAATTAATGTTTATGATTCTGTATATAAAATAAATTTTGTTGATACGGGAAAAACAAAAACTATTCTGGGAATCGAAACAAAAGAAGCAAAAGGTAAATACAAAGATGTTGATATAATTGCTTGGTATGCACCATCAATTCCTTACAACTATTCTCCAGATATATATTATGGTACAAAAGGTTTGATATTAGAGTTGCATTATATGTATATATTAAATGAAGCGGAAGTTTTGATTTCGTGGATTTCAACTAAGAAAAAAGAATTGAAAAAAGAACCCATTTTTAAAAATAATAAAATATTACAAACAGTTTCTTTATCGGAGTTAACAGAAATGTATAATAAAAATGCTGAAAATTTTAAAGAGATAATGAATCAAGGAGTTGATAAAAAATAAATTAACATGAAAAAACTAATTACACTAATTATTTTAATTTCAAGTTTTGCAAATGCGCAAGTTTATGAAGTATTTATAGAAGCCAAGCATCATACAGAATATACGCCCGAAGCTATAGAAAAATCATATGGACATATAAAAGATCCAGAAGTAAGGAAATGGAATGTTGACCAAAATACGAATCCAAAACCGCTTGAATTTAAAATTTACTCTTCAAAGACAGAGTTAAATACAATAGAACAAGAGAAGATTGACAATCAACAAGGAACGCAAGGTGGAGTGAAAAAATCAGCTCCAGGATTAGCTTTTGGTCTTACTTATTCAGATTTTACAAAAGGAGAAAATTATAGACAAGTTGATGTTTATGGAAAAAACTATATTGTTATAACTCCTTTACAGGAATTGGATTGGAAATTTACAGATGAAACAAAAGAAATTCTTGGTTATAAAGCATACAAAGCAACTTCTAAATACGGAAATGGAAATTTTGATGTTGAGGCTTGGTTTACGAAAGAAATAGATTTTGATTTTATGCCAATAACGGTAAAACCTATTGATGGTTTTGTATTAGAAATGAATATTTTTATAGACATAGAGAATGTTGGAAAGATGAATAATTATATCAAAGTCTTATCATTAAATAAATTAGATAAAAAATATAAATTCAAAATTCCTATTACAGAACCAGGTAAAAAGGATAATATTATAACACCAAAACAATTAGCTGATATTTACGAAGAAGCAAACAAGAAAAGAAATGAAATGTATAATCAGGAGGGCGTTGACAAAAAATAAACTAATACAACTCAAAACTTGCTTAACTTTAAGCAAGTTTTTTTTATAAAATGAATACAAAAGCAACTTTACTTACAATTGGCGACGAAATTTTAATCGGTCAAATTGTTGATACAAATTCGGCGTTTATCGCAAAAGAATTGAATAAAATAGGAATAGATGTAGAAGAAATAATTTCTGTAAAAGATGAACAACAACATATTATAGAGGCTTTTCAGCGAGGAATTAATAAATCGGATATTGTTATCGTAACTGGTGGTTTAGGACCAACTAAAGACGATAAAACGAAGGCAGCTTTGTGTCAATTTTTAGATTGTAAATTAGTTAGAGAGCCTAAAATATTAGAAAATATTGTTCAATTATTTGCTTCAAGAGGTTATGGGAAAGAATTAAATAGTCTGAATCAAGATCAAGCTCTAATTCCAGAAAAATCTACATTTATTCAAAATAAATTCGGAACAGCACCGTGTCTTTGGACAGAAATAGAAGACAAAATTATCATCAATTTACCTGGTGTACCTTTTGAAATGAAAGGTTTGATTCGTGATGAAATTATTCCTCAATTACAAAATCGATATAATTCGGATTTAATCATTCATCGTGATATTTTGGTCAGTGGAATTCCCGAAAGTGATTTGGCAATTTTGCTTGAAGATTGGGAAAATAAGTTACCAAGTTTTATTCATTTAGCTTATTTACCCAACAGAACGTCTATCGATTTACGATTTACAGCGACTGGAAAAGATGAGGTAATTTTAAAAGAAACGATTCAACAAGAAATAGAAAAATTTAAGAATATTGCAGGACAATTTTTAGTTTCAGAAAATTCTGGAAGTGTGCAACAAGTTATAGGTGATATTTTAAGAGAAAAAAGATTGACGATTTCTACAGCCGAAAGTTGTACTGGAGGAATGATAGCTTCTATGCTGACTTCGGTTTCGGGAAGTTCTGCATATTATTTCGGAACAATAGTTTCGTATGATACTTCTGTAAAAATAAATGTGTTAAATGTTGATGAAAAAGCGATTGAAGAATTTACAGTTGTTTCGGAGCAAGTTGCAGAGCAAATGGCAAAAGGTGTAAAAAATGTTTTGAATACCAATATTGCAATTTCTACAACTGGTGTTGCGGGACCAAATAGAGGAGAGGATAAAAATGATGTCGGAACAGTTTGGATTTCTGTAACAAATGGAAATACAATAAGTAATAAAAGGTATTTTTATCCGTTTTTAGATCGAGAAGATTTTATAAAAATTGTTTCTACAAATGCACTGAATGATGCGGTAAAATTTATTCAAGAAAATTATTAAAATTAACACGATGATGAAAAAAATTATTTTGCTAACTTTTTTGGGATTGGTAACAAATATTTATGCTCAACAAACTTTTGGGTTAACAGTTGGAGGACAAACAACAGGTATAACAGATGCAAAAATAGGAGATAATCAGAATCAATATGGGTTTTATGTTGGAGGTTATTACAATTTACCTTTTGATCAAGGATTTAGTTTTCAGCCAGAAATTATGTATTCCTTTCAATCATTTAACAATCTAAATATTACTTATTCGGAGTATTTTGGTGGAATTGAAAATCAAGAGACAACTCAACCACGTTTTGATTTTAAGTACCAAATGCATTTAATCAAATTACCTTTATTACTGAAATATCAACCCAATAAATTATATGTAGAGTTAGGTCCTGAGTTTTCTTATTTGATGTCTGCAAAAGGAAACTATCATGATAAATCGAATGAGATTCCTGCTTTAAATGGAAAGATAGAAAATATTAATCATTTTCAAGCAGCATTAGTAACAGGAGCAGGATACCAATTAAATGAAAAATTAAATGTAGGGCTTCGTCTTTCATGGGGTTTTACAGAGTTTAGTGAATATTCTTATATCAGGAATTTTAATGTAGGAGTTGGAGTCAATTATCGTTTGAATTAGTTCATCTTAAAATAAAATAAGCACTTCAAAAGAAGTGCTTATTTCGTTATTTTCTACGTTTTGGTTTCGAATTCTTAGGTTTTGTAAACTCTTTTTTCGGTTTGAAACCTTTATTATTTTTAGAATTATTATTAAGATCTGGTTTCTTAAAAAACTCTTTTGGCGTTCTAACAACCGTTATATAATTGTTGATTAATTTTTCAATATTTGCCAAATCTCCATTTTCATCAGCAGCACATAAAGAAATTGCTTTTCCTTCTCGACCGGCACGTCCAGTACGTCCAATTCGGTGTACATACGTTTCTGGCACGGTTGGTAATTCATAATTAACAACATAAGGTAATTGATCAATATCAATTCCACGAGCAGCAATATCAGTCGCAATCAATACTTTTATTTTGTCTTCTTTAAAATCATTTAAAGCTTTTTGACGCGCATTCTGAGATTTTTCACCATGAATAGCAGCAGCCATAATTCCAGCCTTTTCTAATTGTCTTACCAAACGATTTGCAACATATTTTGTACGTGTAAAAACTAAGGTACGATCTTCTGGATGATCATTCAAAATACTTACCAAAAGTGGCACTTTCATGTCTTTATCCACATGATAAACAATTTGCTCTACTGTTACAGCAGTCGAAGAAACTGGCGTAACGCTTACTTCTTTTGGACGACGAAGAACTGAATGAGAAAATTTTCGAATCGATTTTGGCATCGTAGCCGAAAAGAACATGGATTGTCTATTTTTTGGAATGATATCTAAAATCTTTTGCACTTCATGTACAAATCCCATATCCAACATACGATCTGCTTCATCTAAAACAAAAATCTCTATTTGATCAATTTTTAAATGTCCTTTTCCAATCAAATCTAATAAACGACCAGGCGTTGCAATTAAGATATCAACACCGTTTTTAATAGCGTCAATTTGTGGATTTTGATTAACACCACCAAAAATTGCCAAATGTTTTAGTGGTAAATATTTACCATATAACTGAAAACTTTCATTGATTTGTATCGCTAATTCACGTGTTGGTGTAAGGATCAAAGTTCTTACTTTATGTCCTTCGCTTGGTGTATTTGTTAAATTCTGAAGAATAGGAATTGCAAAAGACGCTGTTTTTCCTGTTCCTGTTTGTGCGCAACCAATAATATCCGTTCCTTCCAAAACTAGAGGAATAGCTTGCTCTTGAATTTCAGTTGGCTCTGTATAGCCAGCTTCTTCAATTGCTTTTAATATTGGATCGATAATATTTAATTCTGAAAAATTCATGGTGTAAGTTTAAAATCTAAATAGAAAAGCACTTCAAATTGAAGTGCTTTTTATATATGAAATAATTATTCCATTTCTTTTGCGTGACGATCAATTTTTTTCTCTGGCTCAGTTGCATGAATAGAGTTTTGAGTATAATTACGCCATCTGTCTAATAAATCAACCATATCTGCTGGAAGTGGAGATTCAAAAGACATTTTTTCTCCCGTTGTTGGATGTATAAATCCAAGTGTACGTGCATGTAAAGCCTGACGTGGACAAGCTTTGAAACAGTTTTCTATGAATTGTTTGTATTTAGAAAAAGTAGTTCCTTTCAAAATACGCTCACCACCATATCGTTCATCATTAAATAATGGATGACCAATATGTTTGAAATGCGCACGAATTTGATGTGTACGACCAGTTTCTAATTTACATTCTACTAAGGTTACATACGAAAAACGTTCTAAAATACGATAATGTGTAACAGCATGTTTACCTTCGCTTCCGTCTTCAAAAACAGCCATTTGCATGCGGTCTTTTACATGACGACCAATATGTCCGGTAATTGTACCTTGTTCTTGTTCTACAGATCCCCAAACAACAGCGTTGTACAAACGGTCTGTCGTATGAGCAGCAAATTGTAAAGCAAGATGATTCATCGCTTGTTCTGTTTTCGCAATAACCAATAAACCACTTGTGTCTTTATCAATTCTGTGAACCAAACCAGGACGTTCTAATTCTGCTGACATAGAAGGTAAATTATCAAAATGATATTTTAATGCATTTACCAATGTTCCTGTATAATTTCCGTGTCCTGGATGAACAACCATTCCAGGAGCTTTATCAACTACTGCAATTTGATCATCTTCGTAAACAATATTTAATGGAATATTTTCTGCGATTACGTCATTCTCTCTTGGAGGAGTAGATAACATAACTTGTATTAAATCACCAGGTTTTACCTTATAATTAGATTTTATTGGCTCATTATTTACTAAAATATTTCCATTTTCAGCAGCTTGCTGAATTTTATTTCTTGTTGCATTCTCAATCCTAACCATCAAGAACTTATCGATACGTAATGCTGATTGACCTTTGTCAACTGTTATCGAAAAGTGCTCGTATAATTTATTGTCGTCTTCCTCTTGCAAGAAATCTTCTAAATCTTCTGTCATTTATCTCTTTCTATTCAATAATAACTTCTTCCGCAGTTTTTGGTGCTTCAGTCGTTGGTTTTTGCTCTGTTGTTGGAGCTGTTTGTTGTTGCAAATCTTTTATTTGCTCTTCCGCTTTTTGCGTTACAATATCTTTGTATTGTGAACCACTAATTGTGTCTTCACCAAAGTTTTTGTATTGTACGTCCAATTCTTTTAATTGAGCTCTAATTTTTTCTCTCGGCTCTATAGATAACCAAATATCAATCGGTTGACCTTGGTCATACGTATCAGTTGCAAATGGAAACTGATAGACAACTCTTGCATTAATTGTATCAGTAGAACTTCCGATAAATTTAATTTGACCAATTTCAAAGAAATTATCTTTGATTGATTTTTTTGCTTCTGTTAAGGTGAAATTAAGTAAGTTTGGCATTCTTACACCAGATAACATACCACGACCTAAAACTAAGTCTACAGTTGCAAAACGAGGTAATTGTTCACCTGCTTTTACAATTTTACCGTTGTACAAAATTTTAAGAACAGCATCTTTTGCTAAATCTGGTTCATAGATTATTTTACCAATTTTAAGCCCAGAAATTTCTAATTGTGTTAAAGCCAAACGCTTCGATTTACCAATTAAATCTGGTAAATCCACAGGACGATAAGTTCTTGGATTTGATTTGATAAAGATACGTCGACCTTCTTTTACGCGAGATTGCGCTGTCGGATAAAAATCCATAATAGCAAATGGTTTGGTATTTGGATCAAAACGAGAACTGTCTACTTCGTATGTCAAACCAAGTTCTTCTAACTTAGCTGTTGCATCATTAATTTTCATTTTTGATAAATCCGGAACTTCCACAAATTCGTTGTGGTTGGTATACGAATCTAACCAAACGTTAAAAATAAAATGATAAAGCCCGTAAGATAAAGCGATAACGATAGCAACGTTAAGGAAAACTTGTATGATTGATTTTACTCCTTTCATTGAAATGATTAATTGTCGCACAAATATAGTTCAAAAATAATATTTATGATTGATGTCAAAGTTCTATATTTGAATAAATTTAAAATTAAGCATGTTAAGAGTAGCAGTTGTAGCAGGTGGATACTCAGACGAAAGTGTAGTTTCGTTGAAAAGTTGTGAATTGATTTTTGCAAGTTTAAATCCAGAAAAGTACGACAGAACAAGGGTTCGAATCTTGAAAGAAGGTTGGTTTGCCGAAATTGATGGTGAAAAATACCCAATCAGTAAAGGTGATTTTTCTTTTGAGAAAAACGGAGAAAAAATAAATTTTGATGTTGTTTTTAATACCATTCATGGTACGCCAGGAGAAGATGGTTATTTACAAGCTTACTTCGAAATGATTGGTATGCCATACAATGGTTGTCCATTTTATCAATCTGCCCTAACGTTTAATAAGAAAGATTGTATTGCAGTTTTGAGTAAATATGGAATTCCGCATGCAAAATCTGTCTATATTAACAAAGGAGAAAACTATTCTGAAGACGAAATTATCGCAACAGTTGGTTTACCTTGTTTTGTGAAACCAAATAGATCGGGATCTAGTTTAGGAATTTCAAAAGTTCATAAAATAGAAGAATTTGAAGCAGCAATGCAAAAAGCATTTCGTGAAGATACAGAAGTTTTGATTGAATCTTTCTTAGACGGAACAGAAGTTTCTGTAGGAGTTTTAAATTACAAAGGAGAAACAACGGTTTTGGGAATAACAGAAATTGTTTCTCACACCGAGTTTTTTGATTATGATGCAAAATATAATGGTTTATCAGATGAAATAACACCAGCGCGTCTAACACCAGAAGTGGAGCAACGTGTACGTGATATTGCAGAAAAAGCTTATAATTGTATTAATATGTCAGGTTTTTCTCGTTCAGAATATATTATTGTTAATGGAGAGCCACATTTTATAGAAATGAATACTTTGCCAGGTTTTTCACCAGCAAGTATTTTTCCACAGCAAGCTGCAATTGCAGGAATAGCGTTGGAAGATTTGATGGATAGTGAAATAGAATTTGCATTAAATAGACCTTCAGCATGGATAGAATAGCAGTTTTTCCTGGATCTTTTGATCCTATAACTTTAGGACATTTAGATATTATAGAACGTGCAGTTCCTTTGTTTGACAAAATAATTGTAGCAATCGGAACAAACTCTTCTAAACATTATATGTTTTCTGAGGAACAACGTAAAAAATTTATAGAACAATCTGTTGCAAAATTTCCAAACGTAGAAGTTGATGTTTACGAAGGTTTAACAGTAGATTATTGTATAGAAAAAAATGCTCAATTTATTTTAAGAGGTTTGAGAAATCCTGCAGATTTTGAATTTGAGAAAGCAATTGCTCATACAAATCGTGCAATTACTCAAAAAGATATCGAAACAATTTTCTTGTTAACATCCTCAGGAAAAGCTTACATCAGTTCTAGTATAGTACGAGATGTAATGAGAAATGGAGGAAATTATACCATTTTGGTACCTGATGCTGTAAGAATATAATATAGTAATATACGTTTTAAAAATTTCAAAAGAGTAGATAAATTATCTACTCTTTTTTTGTGCTAAAAAAAATGAAAATAGATATATTTACAACAATTAACACAATAAAAATAATATGAAGAAATTAATTTTACTATTAATTGCATTTGTATTTAGTACTCTATCATTTGGACAATTAAAACCAATTCCTAAAAAGGTAGAGGAGGCTAAATTAAAAAGTCGCAATTTCAAATCGTACAAAGTTTTTAGTAACACGATTCAACAAAAAGGTGATCAATTTGCTGAATTCGCAAAAGGAGTTTCACTGTTTAGATTAGAACAAACAGAGCTCAACAAACTTTATGAATCAAAACCAACATCTCTTACATTACAAATTCCTTTTGATGGAAGAACACTCGACCTAGAGTTGGTACAAAATACAGCTTTATTTACAGATAATTTTAAAGCAGTTGATCAGAATAATAAATTGATTAATTATGAACCAGGTTTGTATTACCAAGGAATTATTGGAGGAGATAAAACTTCGGTAGTTGCCATCTCAATTTTTAAAGATCAAGTAATTGGAGTAGCTTCTTCTAAAGCTTTAGGAGATGTTGTAATCGGAAAACTGAAAGATTCGGAAGAATATGTTTCGTATTCATCTTATAATATTGAAGCTAAAAATAATGTTGAATGTGCAGTAGATCAGCTAGAAGAAAATAAAAATTACAAACCAAATTTTGATGCAAAAACATTAAATTCTAATAAGAATGAGATGACAGAAAAATGTGTTCGTGTTTATTATGAAATAGCTTATGCTCCTTACAAGCAAAATGGATTAGATGAAACAAAAACATTAAATTGGTTAACAGCTATTCATAATAATATAGCGACACTTTATACAAATGATTATATTAGAACATCTTTATCTAAAGTAATGATTTGGAAAGAGCAAGATCCTTATACAGGAGATTATAATGCACAATTGAATAAATTTAGAACTACAAGAACAGATTTTGACGGAGATTTTGCACATTTAGTAAACTATCCTTCAACAACGTCTGTTGCTTATTTAAACTCAATGTGTAATAATGATTATCATTATGCATATTCAGGTATTAATATGACTTATGGAAATGTACCAGTATATTCATGGACTATTATGGCTATGACACATGAAATGGGTCACGCATTAGGTTCGCCACATACACATGCATGTGCTTGGAATGGAGATGGAACAGCAATTGATGGTTGTGCACCAACTTATGACCCTAAATTAGCAGAAGGAACTTGTCCTACTGGACCAATACCGTATGCTGATAAAGGAACAATTATGAGTTACTGTCACTTAGTAGGAGGAGTTGGAATTAACTTTTCTAATGGATTTGGAGAGCAGCCAGGTAATTTGATTAGAGCAACTGTAGATGGTAAAATATGTTTAAGTACAGATTGTAGTATGACTTGTCAACAAACAATAAAAAGTGTTGATGGTACATTAGATGGTCAAACAATAACATTTAAATTGAATGACGATTCAGGAACAGTTTGGAAATATAAATTTGAAAAAATAGGAGGAGAACCAGGTATTTGGAAAGTAACTACAGATAAAACATTAGTTTTTTCTAACCTTGAAAAAAATTCTTACTATAAAATTGAAGTTGTAAATATATA